>NZ_JBHWIJ010000106.1:0-25277 GCF_042732255.1 Kitasatospora sp. NPDC059803
GGGCTGTGGCCTCCCGGCGGCGGGGGGGGTGCGGGGGGGTGGCTCGCCCCCTGGCGTTTGTGCCCGGGCGGGGGGGGGGGGCCCGGGGGGGGGGGCCCCCCCCCCGGGCGATCAGCCGGCGGACGGCGTCCGGGCCCTCGGTGACCAGGGTGCGCACGGCCTCCTCGTCACAGATCCCGGCGCCGGCCACCAGGGTGTCGTCCAGGTGCTGCGCGGGGGTGTCGCCCTCGCCCAGGGCGGCCGCGATGCCGCCCTGGGCCCAGCGGGTGGAGCCGTCGTCCAGCATCGCCTTGGTGACCACCATGGTCCGCAGACCGGCCTTGCGGGCGTTGAGGGCGACGGTGAGGCCGGCCACCCCGGAGCCGACCACGACCACGTCGGTGGTGGCGGTCCAGCCGGGGGCCGGGGCGGTGAGGCGGTGCGTGGCGGACATGGCGTCAGTGGCTCCTTCAGCGCGCGGCGGTCGGGGCCGCGCCGTTGCCGTCACCGTACGCCTCGTCGCCGCGGAGCAGTCCGGTGCCCTCCGGGGCCTCGGCGGGGTCGCCGCCCAGGCCGGTGATCCGGTTCCGCTCGTCCACGAAGACGATGCTCGGTGCGTAGCCCTTGGCCTCGGCCGTGTCCATCTGCCCGTAGGCGATGAGTATGACCAGGTCGCCGGGGTGGACCAGGCGGGCGGCGGCGCCGTTGATGCCGATCACGCCGGAGCCGCGCGGGCCGGCGATGGTGTAGGTCTCCAGCCGGGCGCCGTTGTTGATGTCGACGATGTGGACCAGCTCGCCGGGGAGCAGGTCGGCGGCGTCGAGCAGGTCCTCGTCCACCGTGACGGAGCCGACGTAGTGCAGGTCGGCCTGGGTCACGGTGGCCCGGTGGATCTTGGACTTGAGCATGGTGCGGAGCATTGCGGGTCACGCCTCCTGTGAGTGCATGCCTAAAGGGGAGCTCTTACCGAACGGTTCCGTGCCGGGTGGCCGGCTGCCCAGGTCCTGTCCGGCCGGACAGGACCTAGCGGCAGATGACGTGGACGTTGTCGATCAGGCGGGTGGAACCCACCGTCGCGGCGACGGCCAGCACCGCCGCGCCCTGGAAGTCGTCCGCCGCTTCGCTGAAGTCGTGCGGGTCGACCAGGGCGAGGTAGTCGAGGTTGATGCCTTCGGCCGCGTCCAGGACGGCCGAGGCGGCCTCGCGGACGGCCTTCGGGCCCTGGGCGGCGGCGTCCCGGCCGGCGAACAGCGCCTTGGAGAGGGCGAGGGCCTGCTCGCGCTCGTCGGCGGAGAGGTAGCGGTTGCGCGAGGAGCGCGCCAGCCCGTCCTCCTCGCGGGCGGTCGGCACCCCGACCACCTCGACGTCGAAGTCCAGGTCGGCGACCATCCGCTGGATGATCGCGAGCTGCTGCGCGTCCTTCTCGCCGAAGAACGCGAAGTCCGGGTCGGTGATGTGCAGCAGCTTGGCGACGACGGTCAGCACGCCGTCGAAGTGGCCGGGGCGGGTGGCGCCCTCGAAGCGCTCGCCCATCGGGCCGGCCGACAGGCGCACCTGCGGGCGGCCGTTCGGGTACACCTCGTCGACGGAGGGCGCGAACACCACGTCGGCGCCGTTCTCCTCGGCCAGCTTCACGTCCTCGTCCAGGCTGCGCGGGTAGCGCTCCAGGTCCTCGGCCGGGCCGAACTGCAGCGGGTTGACGAAGACCGTCACCGCGACCCGGCCCTCCTGGCCGACCTGCTTGCGGGCGGCCCGGATCAGCGCGGCGTGGCCCTCGTGCAGCGCGCCCATGGTCATCACGACGGCGTTGTCGACCGGGCGCTCGTCCGGCCAGAACGCGGCCTCGAAGTCGTCCACGGTGCGAGTGACGACGGCCCGGTGGACCTTCGGCGCCCGCTGGGTCCTGACCGGCTGCTTTCCGCGTGCCATTAGCGATTCTCCTCGTTCAGTACGTCCAGCAGCGCCGCCGCCGACGCTTCGTCGATCGTCCCGTTGGCGAGCGCCCGCTGCGCGGTGGCGCGGGCCATCGCGCGGTAGGCCGCCGGGATGTCCGGGGACACCGTACTGAGCTGCGCCAGGTGGCGCCGCACGGTGCCCGCGTCGCCCCGGGCGACCGGGCCGGTGAGGGCCGCGTCGCCGGAGCGCAGGCTGTTGTCCAGGGCGGCGCCGAGCAGCGGGCCGAGCAGCCGGCCGGGCTCGGCGACGCCGGCCGTGCGCAGCAGGTCCATCGCCTGCGCGACCAGGGTGACCAGGTGGTTCGCGCCGTGCGCGAGGGCCGTGTGGTAGAGCGGGCGGACCTGCTCCGGCACCCACTCCGGCTCGCCGCCCATCTCCACCACCAGCGCCTCGGCGACCGGCCGCAGCTCCTCGGGGGCGGTCACCCCGAACGGGCAGCCGGCCAGCCGGTCCAGGTCGACGGAGGTGCCGGTGAAGGTCATCGCCGGGTGCAGCGCCAGCGGCAGCGCCCCGGCCCGGGTGGCGGGCTCCAGGATGCCGACGCCGTGCGCGCCGGAGGTGTGCACCAGCAGCTGCCCGGGGCGGACGGCGCCGGTCGCGGCGAGGCCGGCCACCAGGTCGGCCAGCGTGTCGTCCGGCACGGTGAGCAGCACCAGGTCGGCGGCGGCCAGCACCTGCGGCGGGGTGACGATCCGCACCCCCGGCAGCAGTGCCTCGGCGCGGCGGCGGGAGGTGGCGGACACCCCGGAGGCGGCGACCACGGTGTGCCCGGCGAGCTGCAGGGCGGCGCCCAGTGCCGGGCCGACCCGGCCGGTGCCGACCACGCCGACGGCCAGCCGGGCCGGGCGGTTGCCGGGGTCGGCCGGGTCGTCGGGGTAGCTCGGGTGGCGCGGGTCGTTCAGGTGGCTCGGATCGCCGAAGCCGTCGGCGAGCGGGGCGAACCCGCCGTCGGCGGCGTGGTCGGCACTGTCGGACGTGTTCACGGCCCGGCCCTCGTCCTTAGCTCCTCGTTCCGGTCCTCTTCGGGTACCGGACGTACCGGCCCATTCTACGGGCGCTCAGCCGGTCCTCCACGGGGTGCTCCACGGGACGCCCGGGGTGCCCGGGGCCGCTCAGTCCGTCGCCCCGGCCCGGATCAGCCCGGCCTCGTAGGCGAGCACCACGGCCTGGACCCGGTCGCGCAGGCCGAGCTTGGCCAGGATCCGGCCGACGTGGGTCTTCACGGTGGCCTCGGAGAGCACCAGCCGGGCCGCGATCTCGCCGTTCGACAGCCCCTGGGCGACCAGCAGGAACACCTCCCGCTCCCGCTCGGTCAGCGGCCCGAGGGCGTCCGAGCCGGGCGCGCTCTGCGGGGTCGGCAGCACCTCGGCGAAGCGGTCGATCATGCGGCGGGTGGTGGTCGGCGCGACCACCGCGTCCCCGCCGTGCACCGCGCGGATCGCGGCCACCAGCTCGGTCGGCGGGACGTCCTTGAGCAGGAAGCCGCTGGCGCCGGCCTTGAGTGCGGCGAAGGCGTACTCGTCCAGGTCGAAGGTGGTCAGGATGAGCACGTGCGGGGCGTTGGGCACGGGGCTGCCGTCCTCGGCCAGGCAGATCCGGCGGGTGGTCTGCACCCCGTCCAGGCGCGGCATCCGCACGTCCATCAGGATCACGTCCACCTGGGTGTGCCGCAGCTCCTCCAGGGCCCGGGCGCCGTCGCCGGCCTCGGCGACGATCTCGATGTCGCCCTGCGACTGCAGGATCATCCGGAAGCCGGTGCGCAGCAGTTCCTGGTCGTCGACGAGCATCACGCGGATGGTCAAGGTGGCTCCTTCAGGGGGCGTCGGGGGGACCGGGGGGTTAGTGGGCCGCCTTGAGCGGCAGGATGGCGCGGATCCGGAAGCCGCCGCCGGGGCGGGGGCCCACGTCGAGGCTGCCGCTGACCATGCCGACCCGCTCGCGCATGCCGATCAGGCCGTGGCCGAGGCCGTCCGTGCCGCCGACGGCCAGTTGCTCGTCGGTGCTGCCGCGGCCGTCGTCCTCGACCAGGACGGCCAGCTCGCGCTCGCCGAAGTCGACCGCGACCCGGGCGTGCACGTCGGGGCCGCCGTGCTTGCGGACGTTGGTCAGCGCCTCCTGGACGATCCGGTAGACCGTCAGCTCGACGCCGCGCGGCAGCTCGCGCGGATGCCCGGAGGTCGCGTAGTCCACCTGCAGCCCGGCCGTGCGGACCTGCTCCAGCAGCTCCGGCAGCTCCTCGACGCCCGGCTGCGGCACGTACTCCTCGGCGGTGTCGGCGGTGCGCAGCACACCCAGCAGGCGGCGCATCTCGACCAGCGCCTGCCGGCCGGTGGACGCGATCGTGCCGAGCGCCTCCTTCGCCTGCTGCGGCGAGTTGTCGAGCACGTACGCGGCGCCGTCGGCCTGGACGATCATCACCGAGACGTTGTGTGCGACCACGTCGTGCAGCTCGCGGGCGATCCGGGCGCGCTCGGCGGCCACCGCCACCTTGGACTGGGCGTCCCGCTCGCGCTCCAGCCGGGCGGCGCGGTCCTCCAGCTCGGTCAGGTAGGCGCGGCGCACCCTGGTCAGTCGGCCCCATGCCCAGCACAGGATGAACGGGGTGCTCATCAGCAGCGTGATCAGCGCCGCCTCGCCGAAGGAGTACGGGCGGGTGTGGTAGTCCCCGGCGCCGTTGGCGACCGTCTTCAGCGGGTGGAGCTGCCAGAACACCAGGGGCCCGGCGGCCAGCCCGGCGACCAGTGCCAGCCGGGACGTCCACTTCTGGCCGAAGGCGGCGCCGGTGTACGCGAACACCAGGTAGGCGAGGGAGGAGGCGGCCGGGAGGACGTCGGCGGCCACCTGGCCGAGGCCGAGGCCGGTGGCGGCCGCCACGGTGATGTCGGGGAAGCGTCGGCGGAAGACCATCAGCGCGGGCAGCAGCACCGCGATCAGGATCTGTGCGTCGAAGCGCCAGCCGTCGCTGAAACTGTCGTTCGGCAGCAGGCCGACGAAGAGCACCATCGCAGCCCAGGCGGCGTCGACCACCACGGGGTGACGGCGGAGCCAGGCGTTGAGTCGATGCACGTCTCCAGCCTAGGCAGTCACCTGGCGTGTTCAGGTCCGCCGGTAGGGCGATCCGTCCTACTCCGTAGGTCGGAGACGCACCGTACCGGTGGGGAGGGCGCGCCCGGCTGCGGGTAGCGTCCCGCGCTATGACTTGGATGCGGTGGGCGCCCGCCATGGAGCAGGCCCTGTACGACCCGGACGGCGGCTTCTACCGCAGGTCGGAGGGTCCGGCCGGGCACTTCCGCACCTCGGTGCACGCCTCGCCGCGGTTCGCCCGCGCGGTGGCCCGGCTGCTGCTGGAGGTTGACGCCGCCCTAGGCCGTCCGGAGGAGCTGGCCCTCGTCGACGTCGGGGCCGGGCGCGGTGAACTGCTCACCGGGGTGCTGGCCGAACTGCCCGGCGAGGTGCTGGCGCGGCTGCGCCCGTACGGCGTGGAGATCGCGCGGCGCCCGGCGGGCCTGCCGTCCACAGCCCTGTGGACGGACGAGGTGCCGCGCGGCGTCACCGGGCTGCTGTTCGCCAACGAATGGCTGGACAACGTGCCGCTGGACGTCGGCGAGGTCGACGACGGCGGGGTGCTGCGCTACCGGGAGGTGGACACCGCGACCGGCGGGGAGCGGCTCGGCGGGCCCGCCTCGGCGGCCGACGCGGCCTGGGCCGAGCGCTGGTGGCCGGTCGGGCACCCCGGGGACTCCGTGGAGTTCGGCGGCACGCGGGACGCCGCCTGGGCGCGGGCCGTCGCCGGGCTGGAGCGCGGCCTGGCCGTCGCCGTCGACTACGGGCACACCGCCGACCGGCGCCCGCTGTTCGGCACCCTGACCGGCTTCCGGGGCGGCCGCGAGGTGGCGCCGGTGCCGGACGGCTCCTGCGACGTCACCGCGCACGTCGCTCTGGACTCCGTCGCCGCACCTGGTCTCCACAGCCTGTGGACAACCCAGCGGGACGCCCTGCGCGCCCTCGGCGTGAGCGGTGCCCGGCCGCCGCTCGCGCTCGCCTCCAGCGACCCGGTCGGCTACCTGCGGGCGCTCGGCGGGGCCGGCGAGGGCGCCGAACTGACCGACCCGGCCGGGCTCGGCGCGTTCGGCTGGCTCGCCCAGGCCGTCCGCATGCCGGTACCGGAGGCCCTGGCCGCCCTGCCGGGGTGGCAGACTCTGACCCCATGAGGGAGACCACGGTCGGCATCGGGGCGGGAGCCGAGAACTTCACCGGCGAGGCGGGCACCACCGACATGGTGCTCAACATCGGCCCGCAGCACCCCGCCACGCACGGCGTGCTGCGGCTGCGGCTGGTGCTCGACGGCGAGCGGATCATCACCGCCGAGCCGGTGATCGGCTACATGCACCGGGGCGCGGAGAAACTGTTCGAGGCCCGCGACTACCGGCAGATCATCATGCTGGCCAACCGGCACGACTGGCTCTCCGCCTTCGGCAACGAGCTCGGCGTCGTCCTCGGCGTCGAGCGGATGCTCGGCATGGAGGTCCCCGAGCGGGCGGTGTGGATCCGCACCCTGCTCGCCGAACTCAACCGGGTGCTCAACCACCTGATGTTCCTCGGCTCCTACCCGCTGGAACTCGGCGGCATCACCCCGATCTTCCATGCCTTCACCGGCCGCGAGGACCTCCAGCACGTCCTGGAGGAGGCCTCCGGCGGGCGCATGCACTACATGTTCAACCGGGTCGGCGGCCTCAAGGAGGACCTCCCGGCCGGCTGGCTCGGCCGCGTCCGCACCGCCGTCGCCACCGTCCGCTCCCAGCTGCCGGTCTTCGAGGACCTCGTCCTCGGCAACGAGATCTTCCGCGCCCGCACCGCCGGCGTCGGCATCCTCACCCGGGCCCAGGCCCAGGCGTACGGCGTCAGCGGCCCGATCGCCCGCGCCAGCGGCCTCGACCTCGACCTGCGCCGCGACGAGCCCTACCTCGCGTACGACTCCGACGAGCTGCGGGAGGTGCTCACCGTGGTCACCCGCGAGGAGGGCGACTGCCTGGCCCGGTTCGAGTGCCTGCTGGAGCAGACCCTCAACTCGCTGGACCTCGCCGTCGCCTGCCTCGACAAGATCGCCACCCTGCCGCCCGGCCCGGTCAACCAGCGGCTGCCCAAGGTGCTCAAGGCCCCCGAGGGCAGCACCTACTCCTGGACCGAGAACCCGCTCGGCATCAACGGCTATTACCTGGTCTCGCGCGGCGACAAGACGCCGTGGCGGCTCAAGCTGCGCTCGGCGTCCTTCAACAACGTCCAGGCGCTGACCGAGCTGCTGCCCGGGACGCTGGTCGCGGACATGGTGGCGATCCTCGGGTCGATGTTCTTCGTCGTCGGGGACATCGACAAGTAGGGCCCGGCCCTTCGCGGGCCGGGCCTGCGCAGGTCCCGTGCTTTTCGGGCCCGGTGCTTCCCGGGCTCAGCCCTTCTTCGGCCGCTTGGCCGGGTCGGCCGGGTGCGGGGCCACCTTGCGGTCGCCCTTGGTGGCGATCCGCTCCGCGCACAGGCCGGCCAGCACGTCGTACGCCGCCTTGCCCATCAGCTCGGTCAGCTCGGGGCGGTAGCTGACGTACACCGGGTCCGGCCCCTGGTGCGCCGCCGGGCTGCCGGTGCACCACCAGTGCAGGTCGTGGCCGCCCGGGCCCCAGCCGCGGCGGTCGTACTCGCCGATCGAGACCTGGAGGTAGCGGGTGTCGTCCGGCCGGTCGATCCAGTCGTAGGTGCGGCGGACCGGCAGCTGCCAGCAGACGTCCGGCTTCGTCTCCAGCGGCTCCCGGCCCTCCTTGAGCGCCAGCGCGTGCAGCGCGCAGCCGGCGCCGCCCGCGAAGCCGGGGCTGTTCACGAAGATGCACGCCCCGCCGACCCGGCGGGTCTGGCGGTCGCCGTCCTCGTCGAGCATGGTGATGCCGCCGTCGGACGTGATCCGGCCCGCGGCGTCGGTGCCGTGCGCGAAGTTCTCCCACAGCTCGGGCGTCAGCCGCGCCGCGTGGCCGAGGACGCGCTTCTCGTCGTCCTCGTCCGAGTAGTGCGCGCCCAGCGTGCAGCAGCCGTCCGACTCGCCGCGGCCCTCGCGGATGCCGTGGCAGCCCTGGCCGAAGACGCAACCCCAGCGGGAGGTCAGCCAGGTGAGGTCACAGCGGAACACCTGCTCCTCGTCGTCGGGGTCGGCGAACTCGACCCAGGCGCGCGGGAAGTCGAGCGGGACCTCGTCACGGGGGATCCCGCCGAGCGGGCTCTCGCCGCGCAGGGTCGGCATCGCCAGGTCGACGGGGGCGGGGGAGGCCTTGGACTTCTTCTTGGACGTTTCTGCTGGTGCCACCCGGCAAGGGTAGAGCCTTCGGGCCGGCCGGCCGGGACCCGTCCGGGTGATCCGGGGTGCGCCGTGGCGTCGGCGAGGGCCGGCCGACCGCAGGCTGGAGGGAACCGGGCGCCACTGTCGGGTTGTCAGATCAGTTTGATGATCTCGCGTTGACCCGTATTGGATGCCCTGGAACACCCCGGATCACCACTGGAGCACCGAGCCGTGACCGCCTCGCCCCGCGCCGCCCACACGGCCGTCCTCGCCGCCCTCGCGGTCCTGGCCGCCGGGTGCGCCTCCGCGCCCGCGCTGCGGGCCCGGACGGCCGCCGCCGCTCCGCTGTGCGACGCCCCGGTGGTGATCGGTCACCGGGGCGCCCCGCGCAACGCCCCCGAGAACACCATGGCCTCCTTCGAAACCGCCCTCGACCAGGGCGCCGACTGGCTGGAGACCGACGTCCAGACCACCAGGGACGGCGTCCCGGTGCTGATGCACGACCCCACGGTGGACCGCACCACCAACGGCAAGGGCGCCGTCGCCGACCTCACCGCCGCCCAGATCGCCGCCCTGGGAGTGACCGTCGGCCCCGGCCCCACCGAGCCCGTCCCCACCCTCCAGGAACTGCTCAAGCGCCTCTCCGACAGCAACGCCACCCTGCTGATGGAGATCAAGTGGCAGCGCGCCGAGGACGTCACCCGGATCGCCCGGATCGCCGCCGCCAGCGGTGCCCGGGTCGTCCTCTACTCGTTCTCGGCGGAGCACCTGCGCCAGGCCCACGCCGCCGCGCCCGCCCTGCCGGTCGTGCTGATCCAGGGCTCCGCGATCGCCGAGGACCCGGGCGACCTGCCGCTGCGCGGCATCGCCCTGGACGCGGCGCTGGCCAGCGCCTCCCGGATCGCCGCCGAGCGCAAGGCGGGCCGCGAGGTGTACGTCTGGACGCTCGACGACGAGGAGTCCTGGCAGCTGATGTCGGCCCGGGACGCGGACGGCCTGATCACGGACACCCCGGGCCGGGCCCGCCGCTGGGTGGACACCAACTGCCGCCCCGAGCGCCGGGCCGGACCGCGCGGCCACTGAGGGCGTCCGGTCGCCGGAGGCGGGGTACGGGCGGGACCAGTGTGAAGACGGTCGAGACCGGTTTCGCCCGGGGCCGGATCGCGTAGCGTGGAGAGTTATGCGACTCGGTGTACTCGACGTAGGTTCCAACACCGTCCACTTCCTCGTGGTGGACGCCCATCCGGGTGCCGCCCCGCTGCCCGCGTACTCGCACAAGGCCGAGCTGCGGCTGGCCGAACTGCTCGACGACGACGGCGCGATAAGCGAGGCAGGCGTCGAGCGGCTGGTCGGCCACATCGCCTCGTCGCTGCGGGTCGCGGAGGACAAGGGCGTCGTCGACATCCTGCCGTTCGCCACCTCCGCCGTCCGGGAGGCCGCCAACGGCGAGGAGGTGCTGCGCCGGGTCGCCACGGAGACCGGGGTGGAGCTGCGGGTGCTGTCCGGGCAGGACGAGGCCCGGCTCACCTTCCTGGCCGTCCGGCGCTGGTTCGGCTGGTCCTCGGGCCGACTGCTCAACCTGGACATCGGCGGCGGCTCGCTGGAGATCGCCTGCGGTCAGGACGAGCAGCCCGACGTCGCCTGCTCGCTGCCGCTGGGCGCCGGCCGGCTCACCGCCCGCTGGCTGCCCGGCGACATCGCCGACCCGGAGGGGCTGCGCGGGCTGAGACGCCACATCCGGGCCGAGATGGCCACCGTCGTGGGCGAGGTCGCCCGGCTCGGCGCGCCGCAGCACGCCGTCGCCACCTCCAAGACCTTCAAGCAGCTGGCCCGGATGACCGGCGCCGCCCCCGCCGACGCCGGCCCGTACGCCGACCGCCGGCTCACCCGCAGCGGGCTGTCCGCCTGGCTGCCGCGACTGTCCTCGATGACCGTCGAGGAACGGGCGCGGATCCCCGGCGTCTCCGAGGGCCGCGCCAAGCAGCTGCTGGCCGGGGCACTGGTCGCGGACGCCGCGATGGACCTGTTCGGCCTCGACGAGCTGGACGTCTGCCCGTGGGCGCTGCGCGAGGGCATCATCCTGCGCCGCCTGGACGCCATGGACGGCGCCGCCGACCGCCGCCGCCCGGCCCTCACCCCGTAGGGCCCGCGCGCCGCAGGGCTCCACACCGTGGGCCCCATGGCCCGTCCGGCGGCTCCCGCCGGGGCCGGCCGGGGATCCGGTCCCGTTCGGAGCGCGGTCCGCTTACGCTGTCTCCCGTGGCGCAACCAGCGGGTGAGGACGGGACGCGGGAGGGCCGCGCTCCCGGGGACGGGCAGCCGCGGCCGGACGGCCCGCGCCGCAAACTCGGCAAGGCCGTCAAGGGTGCCACCGGGGCGCAGGCCGCGAAGGCCGTCGAGGCGGCCCGGCGCACCGGGCGCAAGAGCGCGGCGCGCAAGGCCGCCGAGCAGCCGTCCGCGCCCAAGGCGAAGACGCCCGCGGGGGACACGTCCGAGGCGAAGACGACCGCCGGGACGAAGCCTGCCGGGACGAAGTCCGAAGCGAGGAAGCCCGAAGCGAGGAAGCCCGCCGGGGCGAAGCCCGAAGCGCGGAAGCCCGGGACGCGGAAGGCCGCCGCGACGGCAGCCCCCCGGGAGACCCGTACCGCCCGGGCCGCCGGCGCCGCCAAGGCCGCCGTCCAGTCGGTGCGCTCGGTCAAGGCCGCCCGGCGCGACGCCGCCCGCCCGCCGCTGCTGCGCACCACCGACCGGCTGGTGCTGCCCTCGCACCCGGCCCTGCACATTCCCGACACCAAGGTGGTCCTGTCCACCGCGTCGGTGTACCCGGCGGGCACCGCCGTCGCCTTCGAGCTGGCCGCCAAGCTCGGCTACGACGGGGTCGAGGTGATGGTCTGGAACGACCCGGTCAGCCAGGACATCGACGCCCTGCGCCGCCTCTCCGACGCCCACCAGCTGCCGATCCTGGCCGTGCACGCGCCCTGCCTGCTGATCACCCAGCGGGTGTGGACCACCGACCCGTGGACCAAGCTGGTCCGGGCCCGGGCGGCGGCCGAGAAGCTCGGCGCGAGCGCCGTCGTGGTCCACCCGCCGTTCCGCTGGCAGCGCCAGTACGCCCGGGACTTCGTGACGGGCATCAACCGGATGGCGGGCGAGACCGACGTCCGCTTCGCGGTGGAGAACATGTACCCGTGGCGCTACCGCGACCGCGAGGTGCTGGCCTACGCGCCGGGCTGGGACGTCACCGACGAGGAGTACCGGCACTTCACCATCGACCTCTCGCACGTCGCCACCTCCCGGATCGACGCGTTCGCCATGGTCGAGCGGATGGGCGACCGGCTCGCCCACATCCACCTCGCCGACGGCAGCGGCTCCGGCAAGGACGAACACCTGATCCCGGGCCGCGGCAAGCAGCCCTGTGCCGAACTGCTGGAGCACCTGGCCCGTACCGGTTTCGACGGCCACGTGGTGCTGGAGGTCAACACCCGCCGCTCCGCGTCCCCCGCCGAACGCGAGGCCGACCTGGCCGAGGCGCTCGCCTTCACCCGCTTGCACCTGGCCACCCCCTCGCGCGTACGCTGAGGAACCGCGCCCGGCTGGGTGCGAACTTCCTTGGGTAGGGGGAGAGATGACGGATCGACAGGGCTTCCGGGAGATCGCCGAGAGCTTCGGCGGGGTCGCCGCCGAGTACGACCGGGGCCGCCCCGGCTACCCGGACGGGCTGTTCGAGGCGCTGGAGCGGTTGTCCGGCCGCAGCCTCAAGGGCGCCCGGGTGCTGGACATCGGCGCCGGCACCGGCATCGCCACCCGGCTGCTGGCCGCGCGCGGCGCCGACGTCGTCGCGGTGGAGCCCAACGCGGGCATGGCCGCCCAGTTCCTGGCCTCCTCGCCGGGCCTGCCGCTGGTCAGGGCCGGCGGTGACGAACTGCCGTTCCACGACGACTCCGCGGACCTGATCAGCTACGCCCAGTCCTTCCACTGGACCCGCACCGAACGGGCCATCCCCGAGGCGATCCGGGTGCTGCGGCCCGGCGGCGCCCTCGCCGTCTGGTGGAACGTGCACGACGAGACCGTGCCCTGGGTCCGGGCCCGGGTGGAGCGGCTGAGCGCCGCGCTGCCCAACTACCACGGCTACGGCCGGGTCGCCGAGTTCACCGCCCTCCTCGCCCCGGCCGGGCTGACGGTCGAACGCGCGGTGCTGCGCTGGGAGCGGCGGGCCACCGTCGACCACGTGCTCGACGACCTGGTCTCCCGCTCGTTCATGGCCGCGCTGTCCCCCGCCGAGCGCGAACCGGTGCTGGCCGTCGAGCGGCAGGCGATGATCGCCGAGTTCCCCGACGGCTGGGTGGTCGAGCCCTACGTCCTGGAGCTGGCGGTGGGGATCACCCCGGCCTGACCTGCACCTTGCCCGACCCGCGCCCGGACGGCCCGCCCGCGTGCCCGCATCGCGGACGGACCGTCCGCCGCCTGGACGGCGGGCGTAGGCTCGGTAGCCACAGCGGCCCCCGCATCCTCCTACCGGCGGGGCGCCGGCGAGAGCCCCGAAGGAGTGGAGCACAGTGCCCGAGCTGAGGTCCCGTACGGTCACCCACGGTCGCAACATGGCAGGCGCCCGGGCGCTTCTCCGGGCCGCCGGCGTAGCCCGCGAGGACTTCGGCAAGCCGATCATCGCGGTCGCCAACTCCTTCACCGAGTTCGTCCCGGGCCACACCCACCTCCAGCCGGTCGGCCGGATCGTCTCCGAGGCGATCAAGCAGGCGGGCGGCATCCCGCGCGAGTTCAACACCATCGCCGTGGACGACGGCATCGCGATGGGCCACAGCGGCATGCTCTACTCGCTGCCCTCGCGCGACCTGATCGCCGACTCGGTCGAGTACATGGTCAACGCGCACTGTGCCGACGCGCTGATCTGCATCTCCAACTGCGACAAGATCACCCCGGGCATGCTGATGGCCGCGCTGCGCCTGAACATCCCGACCGTCTTCGTCTCCGGCGGCCCGATGGAGGCCGGCAAGGCCACCCTCGTCGACGGCACCGTGCGCAGGCTCGACCTGATCGACGCGATCTCCCAGGCGGCCAACGAGAACGTCTCCGACGAGGACATCGCGATCATCGAGGAGAACGCCTGCCCCACCTGCGGCTCGTGCTCCGGCATGTTCACCGCCAACTCGATGAACTGCCTCACCGAGGCCATCGGCCTCTCGCTGCCCGGCAACGGCTCCGTCCTCGCCACCCACACCGCCCGCAAGGCCCTGTACGAGCGGGCCGGGCGGGCGGTCGTCGAGATCGCGGACCGCCACTACGGCCAGGACGACGCCTCGGTGCTGCCCCGCGCGATCGCCACCCGCGCCGCCTTCGAGAACGCGATGGCCCTGGACATCGCCATGGGCGGCTCGACCAACACCATCCTGCACCTGCTCGCCGCCGCCCAGGAGGCCGAGCTGGACTTCGACCTGCGGGCCATCGACGCCGTCTCCCGCCGGGTGCCCTGCCTGTCCAAGGTCGCGCCCAACGGCTCGTACTACATGGAGGACGTGCACCGGGCCGGCGGCGTCCCCGCCATCCTCGGCGAGCTGTACCGCGGCGGAATGCTCAACGAGGACGTCCACACCGTCCACTCCGACTCGCTCGCCGAGTGGCTCAAGACCTGGGACGTGCGCGGCGGTTCGCCCTCCGCCGAGGCCGTCGAACTGTGGCACGCCGCCCCCGGCTGCGTCCGCTCCGCCGAGGCCTTCTCGCAGTCCGAGCGCTGGGAGTCGCTGGACACCGACGCCGCCAAGGGCTGCATCCGCAGCGTCGAGCACGCCTACTCGGTCGAGGGCGGCCTCGCCGTCCTGCACGGCAACCTCGCCGAGGACGGCTGCATCGTGAAGACCGCCGGCGTCGACGAGTCGATCTGGACCTTCAGCGGCCCGGCCGTGGTCGTCGAGTCCCAGGACGACGCCGTCGAGGCGATCCTCGCCAAGCGGGTCAAGGAGGGCGACGTCGTCGTCATCCGCTACGAGGGCCCCAAGGGCGGCCCGGGCATGCAGGAGATGCTCTACCCGACGTCCTTCCTCAAGGGCCGCGGCCTCGGCAAGGCCTGCGCGCTGGTCACCGACGGCCGCTTCTCCGGCGGCACCTCCGGCCTGTCCATCGGCCACGCCTCCCCGGAGGCCGCCTCCGGCGGCACCATCGCCCTGGTCGAGGACGGCGACACGATCGCCATCGACATCCCCGGCCGGAGCATCTCCCTGGAGGTGCCCGACGAGGTCCTGGCCGAGCGCCGCCGCGCCCTGGAGGCCGCGGGCGGCTACCGCCCGAAGAACCGTGACCGCCAGGTCAGCCAGGCCCTGCGCGCCTACGCCGCGATGGCCACCTCCGCCGACAAGGGCGCCGTCCGCGACGTCACCAAGCTCGGCTGAGCCCCGCGGCACCGCAGCACCGCAGGAGCCGTCCCGCAGGCCGGGGCGGTTCCTCGCGCGTTGGGTGATAATCGACCCCGTGAGCGAGCAGCCCCCCACCCCCGCACCCAAGCCCGCCGGCGCCCCCGAGCCGGAGCCGATCCGCTGGTTCGGCACCAGCTGGGTGAACCGGGACAACGGCTACTGGCTGCGCCGCGTCGCCGTGTCGGCCGGTGCGCTGGTCACGACCGCCGTCGCCGTCCTGCTGCTGCGCTTCGGGGTCGAGGGCGTCGCCCTCTCCGACGGCGGCGGCTTCCTGAACGGGCTGCTGACGGCCGCGATCGCGGTCTGCTCGATGATGTGCGTCATGCGCACCTGGAAGGTCCTCACCGAGGGCAAGGACCAGCTGAGCGGCTGGATGGCCGAGGACAAGTCGCTCGGCGCGGTCTGGCTCATCGGCGGCGCCGGCAGCCTGGCCGCCTACTTCGCCCGCAGCCTGGTCGAGGCCCCCGGCGAGGCGGTCAGGCGCTCCTCGTACGAGCGGGCCGTCGCCCAGTACGAGAAGCGCCAGGCGGGCCGCAGCGGCCGGCCCGGCACCAAGGCGCCGGGCCGGGGCAAGCGCCGGGGCTGAGCCTCAGAGGCGGCTGGCCGCGCCGCACTCGTCGCGGGTCGACAGGTCCTTGCGGCGGTCGTACGGGTCGGTCGTGGGGCCGGTCGGACGGCTGCCCGGGGCGTCCGGCGACTGCGCCGCGAACTGGTCGAACTCCGGGTGGTAGTAGCCGTCGTAGACGTCACAGGACGAGTTGGCGGACTCCGACCCGCCGCCCTCGCCGAACACGAGCTTCTTCGGGTTGACCCGGTAGCGGGCCGGGTCGTAGAAGCGGAAGTTCTCGACCCGGCGCACGATCGTGCGCGTGGTCCAGGTGTCCCCGGCCACGTCGGCCGTCGGCACCAGCAGACCCACCGGCACCAGCAGACCCACCGGCTTGGCCGTGCCGTCCTTCGGCGCGGCCGGCTTCGTCGGCGGCTGCCCGCCCGTCGGCGGCTGGGGTGACGCGGCGCGCTTGGCGGCGTCCGGGCCGGGGCGCATCGCGTACACGTAGCTGAAGTCGGCGTGGACGAGGAGGCCCTTGTCCCCGTCGCCCTCGAAGGTGATCCGGCCCTGCACCTTGACCGTGTCGCCCACCTGGACGGCCTCGCGCTGGTCGAAGCGGCTGAACCAGGTGGTCGGGTCGGTGTCCTTGGCGGGGTTGGCCAGCGCGTTGATCGCGCGGTCCCGGTCCTCCCGGTCCAGCAGCGCCAGGGCGGCTTCCGGCCGGCCGCCCGCGATCACCTGCGGGTCCAGGTTGGCGGCGGTCAGGTAGTCCTTGACCAACTGCAGCTGGGCGCCGACCTGTTCGGCGGAGAACACGCCGGTGGCCCGGGTGTCGGGCAGGACGAAGGCCTCCGCGCCGTTCGGCCAGCCCTCGGCGACGGAACCGGCCCACGGGTGGTCCACGGTCGGCTGCTGCTCGTCGACCTTCGGCGGCGCGGCGGTCGGCTGGGCCGTCTCCGGGGCGACGGTGGGCACGGGGGTGTGGGCGTTCGAGGAGCCCCCGCCGTAGTGGTCGGAGTACCAGCTGCGCAGCCCGTCGAGGTTCAGGGCCGCGAGCAGCACCGCGATGGTCAGCACGACGTACAGCGGCGCGCGCCAGTCCAGCCGGCGGCGGCGCGGGCGCGGGTTGCCCCAGGGGTCGGTCACCGGGGGCTTCGGCGTGCGGCCGAATCGGCGGCCGGCCTTGGCCGGGCCGTCGTTGACCGAGCGGCGGCCGCCCGGGTCGACCGGCGGGGTGTGCTTCCATCGGGCGGCCAGCATCCGGGTGCGCCCGGACTGCTCGGTGACGGCGGCCCCCTTGACGAACTCCTCGTCCAGGACGAGGTCGGCGAACGGGTCCTTCCCGCCCGCTCCGGACGGGTCGGACCCGCCCGGCTCACGGCCCTCGGCGGGGCGCGGTTGTGGATCTTCGGCTATCGGCATCGCGCCAGTATGCCGACGGGGTGTGACGATTCGTCGATCGGGGGCACACCTTGTGGTGAACTCGTGCGCGGGCGCGGCGATCCGTCCCGGTCTGTTCCGTTCTATTCCGTTCCGTTCCGGCCGGGTCCGGTCGAGTCCGGGCCGCCCTGCGGGGGCGTCAGTCCTTGGTGCGGGCCTGCTTCACCGACCCCACGATGCCGGCGACGGCCAGCAGGATGCCGGCCGGCAGCAGCGCCAGGAAGAACGCGCCGAACAGGCCCGCGTCCCCGAGCAGCAGCTGCGCCAGCATGTCCAGCACCAGCAGTCCGCCGGCCGCCGGGAGGGCCGACTGCCACGGGTGGTCGTTCGCCCAGCGGCGCAGCCGCCGTTCGGAGGTGTCGCGGCGCAGCTGCCCGCCGACGGTGCCGACCAGGAAGAAGAAGAACAGGGCCCAGCCGGCCGGCCCGGCCAGCATGCCCAGTGACCAGTGCCCGGAGATCGCGTCGATCCCCAGGGCGGTCGCACCCACCACCGCACCGACCCCCGCGGCCGTCCGCCACGGTCCCACGGTCGCCGAGGCGACGGCGAGTTGCCGGTTCTCACGTCGGGACATTTCGTCGTGTGCCATGACTCCACGGTGCTCCCGCGCGGCGCCGGAGGCCATAGGGGAAACCCCCGAGATTCTCCCTAGGGACGAGGTCGGGCAACTCGTCGTCGACCACGGGCTGGACGGTCCCGGCGGGTGCCCCCGCGCGGTGCGAGGATGGCCGCAGTACCGAGGTAAGGAGCGGCCATGGGCGCCAGCGCAGCACACGGACAGAAAATCGCCTTCCTGGGCACGGGCAAGATCGGCGAGGCCCTGCTCTCCGGCCTGCTGCGGGCCGGCAAGGACCCGGCGGACGTCCTGGTGACCGCCCGCCGCCCCGAGCGCGCCGCCGAACTCGCCGCCCGCTACGGCGTGGTGGCCGCCTCCAACGCCGAGGCCGCCAAGCTCGCCGACACCCTGATCCTCGCCGTCAAGCCGCAGGACATGGGCACCCTGCTGGAGGAGCTGGCCCCGCACGTCGGCGCGGACCGGCTGGTGATCTCGGCCGCGGCCGGCATCCCCACCGCCTGGTTCGAGGAGCGGCTGGCGGCCGGCACCCCGGTGGTCCGGGTGATGCCCAACACGCCGGTCCTGGTGGACGAGGGGATGAGCGTCATCTCCGGCGGCTCGCACGCCACCGAGGAGCACCTGGAGCGGGCCGAGGAGATCTTCAGCTCGGTCGGCAAGGCGCTGCGGCTGCCCGAGGCCCAGCAGGACGCGGCCACCGCGCTCTCCGGCTCCGGCCCGGCCTACTTCTACTTCCTGGTCGAGGCGATGACCGACGCCGGCATCCTGCTCGGCCTGCCCCGGCAGGTGGCGCACGACCTGATCGTGCAGTCCGCGATCGGCGCCTCGGTGATGCTGCGCGACTCCGGCGAGCACCCGGTGAAGCTGCGCGAGGCCGTCACCTCCCCGGCCGGCACCACGATCGCGGCCATCCGCGAGCTGGAGAACCACGGGGTGCGGGCCGCGCTGCTGGGCGCCCTGGAGGCGGCCCGGGACCGCTCCCGGGAGCTCGCCTCCGGGGGCAAGTAGCCGACTGGGTAGGCTCGACGGCATGGCCTACGACCTGGTGATCTTCGACAACGACGGTGTCCTGGTGGACAGCGAGCCGCTCTCCAACCGGGTGCTGGCCGCGTACCTGACCGAACTCGGCTACCCGACCACGGTCGAGGACTCCTACCGGGACTTCATGGGCTGCGCTGCCCACCGCATCCACGACGTGATCGCCGAGCGGTACGACGGCGCGACGCTGCCGGAGGGCTTCGACGAGCTGTTCCACGGCCGGGTCTTCGACGCGTTCGGCACCGAGCTGACGGCCGTCCGGGGTGCGGAGCTGCTGCTGAAGGAACTGCGTCAGCGCTCCGTCCCCTACTGCCTGGCCTCCTCGGCGCACCACGTGTGGATCCGCACCGCGCTGGACGTCACCGGCCTGCGCGGGTACGTCGCCGAGGAGCGGATCTTCAGCGCCCAGGACGTCGGCGTGGGCAAGCCCGCGCCGGACCTCTTCCTGCACGCCGCCCGCACCCTCGGCGTCGACCCGGCCCGCTGCCTGGTCGTCGAGGACAGCCCCAACGGCGTGCTGGCGGCCCGGGCCGCGGGCATGGACGTGTACGGCTACACCGCGCTCACCGACCCGGCGAAGCTGACCGCCGCCGGGGCCACCGGGCTGATCGCCGACCTCTCCGAGGTCACCGCCCTGCTCTGACCCTCCCTGTTCCGACCCGTTCCGCTCTGACCCGTCCTGTCCCGACCCGTTCCGCGCGGCCTTGTGCCCGACGGCGGAAAGTCCCTGCGCGACCCCTCCCGCAATCGCGGTCCACCGCCTACGCTCTCGCCAACATCGTCGTACCGGCCAGTAGCGAGGTCCGTCATGAGTGCCGCGTCACCCGCGATCCCGCCCGGCCTGCGCGCCGGGCGGGCCGCGCTCGCCGTCAGCTTCCTGCTCCAGGGCACCACCTTCGCGCTGCTGGTCACCTGCATTCCGGAGATCCAGCACCGGTACGGGCTGAGCGACGCGCTGCTGCCGCTGTTCCTGGCCGCGGTGCCGGTCCTCGCCGGGGTCGGCTCGATCACCTCCGAGCAGCTGGTGAAGCGCACCGGCGCGCGGGCCGTGCTGCGGGTCGTCCAGCCGCTGGTCTGCCTCAGCCTCGCGGGCGCCGGCCTCGGCGACACGCTCTGGCAACTCGCCGTCGCGCTCGGGGCGTTCGGCCTGCTGGTGGGCGCGCTCGACGCGAGCATGAACATGCTGGGGGTGGGCCTGCAGCACCGCTACGGCCGCTCGATCATGATCGGCTTCCACGCCGCGTTCAGCCTCGGCGGCATCCTCGGGGCGGCCCTCGCCGGCCTCGGCTCGCACTACGACCTCGGCCTGCCAGTGCTGTTCGGCACGGCCGCGGCGGTGATCGCCCCGCTGGCCCTGCTGACCGGCACCCGATTCGCCGGACCGGCCGAACTCGGGGAC
The DNA here is from genome assembly GCF_042732255.1 of Kitasatospora sp. NPDC059803. Lineage (NCBI taxonomy): Bacteria > Bacillati > Actinomycetota > Actinomycetes > Kitasatosporales > Streptomycetaceae > Kitasatospora > Kitasatospora sp. NPDC059803. The sequence goes on from NZ_JBHWIJ010000106.1 coordinate 19,678, forward strand.
GCCGTACGGGAGGCCGCCGAGGCTGCCGCGCGGTCCATCCCCTGGCGGCCGCTGCTGCCGCTGTGCCTGGCGATGGCCTTCGCGTACATCGCCGACGCCTCGGTCTCCAACTACAGCGTCAAGTACCTCACCGACGGCCTGGGCAGCGCCGCGGACGTCGCCAAGCTGTCCTACCTCGGCTACATGGTCGCGATGCTGCTGGGCCGCGCGCTGGGCGACCGCGCCGTGCAGCGCTGGGGCGCCGTCCCGGTGGTCCGGGCCGGTGCCGGGCTGGCCGCGCTCGGCTTCGCGCTGGCCGCCGCCGCGCCCACCGCCTGGGTGGGGATCGCCGGTTTCACCGTGCTCGGCTTCGGCATCTGCGCGATCATCCCGCAGGTGTTCGCGGCCGGGGGCCGGCTGTTCCCGGCCGACTCGGACGCCGCGGTGGCCCGGCTGAACCTCTTCAACTACGTGGGCTTCCTGATCGGTTCGCCGCTGGTCGGGACGATCGCCGACGCGAGTTCGTACCGCTGGGCGCTGCTCGCCCCGATGCTGCTGGTGCTCGCCGTCCTGCCGCTGGCCGAGCGCTTCGCCCCGGCCCCGGCGCTCGCCCCCGCCAGGGTGTGACGGGGGCGAGCTGGGGCGGGGAGGGAGGTCAGCCGATCACGGTGGCCAGCTCGGGCAGGCCGTTGGCCCACAGCTGGTCCTTGATGCCACCACCCGACTGGTAGTACTCGTAGTAGACGTACGGTGCCCAGTTCAGGGTGTACGGCCCGGTCCAGGTCGGGGCCGAGGTGATCTGGACGGTGACCGCGACGGTGCGGGTCTCGCCCGGGGCGATCGGCGCCCGGAAGTGGAAGTTCGCGTTGTTCCCGCTGACGGCGCAGTCGGTGGAGTCACCGGAGCACCCGGTGACCGTGAACGCGCCGGTCTGCTGGTTGGCCGGCCAGATCGGCTGGATGTACTCGTAGGCGAAGTAGATGTCGGTGGTCTCGGTGTTGGTGAGCGAGAGCGTCAGGGTCAGCTGGTCGCCCGGCGCCGCCGTCTTCTTGTCGACGGCGAACGAGCTGCCGCTAACCGCGGCGGAGGCCGGCTGGGCGGCAAAGAGCAGGCCAAGTCCCAGTAATGCAGCGAGAATTACCCCAAGGCGTTGCGCGCTGAATGGCTTCATGGCGGAGAGGATATGAAGTCGTGAAGGTTTTGTCTGTAGGGCCTCCGCGGGGGCCCTGAGCCCCGCCCCCGGCGCGCCCTGGACAAGGCCCGGCCACCCCCACCCGCTACGGTGGAGGCCATGCCCGACGCCGAGCGTGACACCCCCTGCGGCCTGCACCTCTTCTGGGACGAGGCCGTCACCGCCTACGACTTCGGCCCCGGCCACCCGATGGACCCGACCCGGCTGGCGCTCACCATGCGCCTGGTCGAGGCCCTCGGACTGGACGCCGGGCCCGGGGTGACGGTGCGGGCCGCACCGCCCGCCGGCGAGTCCACCCTGCGGCTGGTGCACACCCGGGAGTACGTCGAGGCGGTCAAATACGCCGCCGCCCACCCCGACGAGTCGGATCCCCGGCACGGGCTCGGCACCGACGACAACTGGGCTTTCCCCGCAATCCATTCGGCCTCCGCGCTGATCGCCGGTCAGTCCGTGGCCGCCGCCGAGGCGGTCTGGCACGGGGAGACCCCGCACGCGGTGAACTTCGCCGGCGGACTGCACCACGCGATGCCCGCCAAGGCCTCCGGCTTCTGCGTCTACAACGACCCGGCGCTGGCCGTCGCCCGGCTGCTCGAACTCGGCGCCGAGCGGGTCGCCTACGTCGACGTGGACGTCCACCACGGGGACGGCGTCCAGCAGGCCTTCTGGAACGACCCCAGGGTGCTCACGATCTCGCTCCACGAGCACCCCGCCACGCTCTTCCCGCAGACCGGCTGGCCCACCGAGACCGGCGGCCCGGACGCCCCCGGCTCCGCCGCCAACCTGCCGCTGCCGGCCGGCACCGGCGACGCCGGCTGGCTGCGCGCCTTCCACGCCGTGGTGCCCGAACTGCTCACCGCCTTCCGCCCGCAGGTCCTGGTCACCCAGCACGGTGCCGACACCCACCTGGAGGACCCGCTCGCCCACCTCGCCGTCACGCTGGACGCCCAGCGGATGATCGCCGAGGAACTGCACGACCTCGCCCACCAGCTCACCGGCGGCCGCTGGATCGCCACCGGCGGGGGCGGCTACGCCGTCGTGGACGTCGTCCCGCGCACCTGGACCCACCTGGTCGCCACCGCCGCCGGACGGCCCGTCGACCCGGCCACCGAGACCCCCGAGTCCTGGCGCGCCGAGGTCTACCGCCGCACCCGCCGGCCCGCCCCGCTGCGGATGACCGACGGCGCCCGACCGGTCTGGCGCGACTTCGACGCGGGTTACGATCCGGCCGACCGACTCGATCAGGCCATCCTCGCCAGCCGCCGCGCGGTGTTCCCCCACCTCGGACTCCTGGCCTGAGACCGGCCTCCCGGCCCAGGTGCGGGTGGGCCGTGCGTATGCCCGCTCCCGCGTTCCGCCGAGTGACTACGTACTGCAACAGTCCTATCTCTCACCGTACGAGGACCGCACCTCCCCTCTTCCCACTGGTACCACCCATAACTACTCTGGGGATACACGTGTGCCGGTGGAGTCACCGGAGGGGAAGCCGGTGCCTTGCACACGGGTGAAGGGTCGGGTGATGGTCATGAGTTCCGGCGAACGCCCCTTGCAGGAAGTCGTCTTCCTGACCGTGGCGGAGGTTGCCTCGGTCATGCGGGTGTCGAAGATGACGGTGTACCGGTTGGTGCACAGCGGAGAGCTGCCGGCCATCAGGGTCGGGCGGTCCTTCCGGGTGCCCCAGCAGGCGGTGCACGAGTACCTCAAGGAGTCCTACGTGAGGCTTGAGAGCGCGTAGTTCCGGGTGGGCGGGGGTGGGGCCGCAGCTGCGGATCCCACCCCCGTTCGCCGGGGATTCCCCGCGAGTTTCCCGGTCACCGGGAGCACGATTACGGCCCAGGGCCCGTGGACGGTAGGCTAGGCCGTCCGTCAGTCGTATGGACTCCGTCTCTCACGGGCGCGAGTCTCAGTGAGCGAGGGTTGTTCCGTGGGCTCTGTCATCAAGAAGCGTCGCAAGCGTATGGCCAAGAAGAAGCACCGCAAGCTTCTGAAGAGGACCAGGGTCCAGCGTCGCAACAAGAAGTAACGCCTGAGCCTGCGCTTCGGCCCCGCCCAGGCGGGGATTAGTCGCGGACTCGCGTACAACGGCGCAGGAAGAAGTAGTGCGCCCCGCCTTGGCGGGGTTCAGGCGTTCCACCGCCCGTCCAGGCCTCGGCCTGGGCGGGCGGTGTCGTTTCACGGCCCGGCAGGGCGGCGCGGTACGGTGCACGCAGGCCGCTCGGGCCGAGGGAATGGGGTGCACACCGTGGGCGTGGTCGTGCTCGTCACCGGCGTGGCACGCCATCTCGGTGCCCGCTTCGCCGCCGAGGTCCGCCGCCGTCCGGGCGTGGACCTGGTGGTCGGCGTGGACGTGCAGCCGCCCCGGCTGCCGGTCGAGGAGCCGGACGGACCGGCCGCCGAGTACCGCTTCCACCAGCTCGACCTGCGCCGCCCGGCGGTCTCCCGGGTGATCGCCGAGCACCGGGTCGACACCGTGGTCCACCTCAGCGTCAGCGCCACCGGCCTGGGCTCCACCAACCGCTCCGCGGTGAAGGAGTCCAACGTCATCGGCACCATGCAGCTGCTCGGCGCCTGCCAGAAGGCGCCCGGGGTGCGCCGGTTGGTGGTGAAGTCGACCACCGGCGTCTACGGCTCCGCGCCCCGCGACCCGGCGGTGTTCACCGAGCGCATCCAGCCGAAGAACCCGCCCGGCGGCGGCTTCGCCAAGGACGCGGCGGAGGTCGAGGGCTACGTCCGCGGCTTCGCCCGGCGCCGCCCGGACGTCGCGGTGACGGTCCTGCGCTTCGCCAACATCGTCGGCCCCGCCGCGGACACCCCGCTCAGCGAGTACTTCGCGCTGCCCGTGCTGCCGACCGTCCTCGGCTACGACCCCCGGCTGCAGTTCGTGCACGAGGACGACGCCGTCGCGGTGCTCTGCCGGGCCGCCGCCGAGGCCGAACCGGGCACCGTCAACACCGGGACCTTCAACGTGGCCGGGGAGGGCGTCCTGCTGCTCTCCCAGTGCGCCCGCCGGCTCGGCCGGCCGACCGTGCCGCTGCTGCTGCCCGCGGTCAGCTGGATGGCCGGGCTGGCCCGGCAGACCCGGCTGCTGGACGTCTCGCCGGAGCAGCTGCGGCTGCTCACCCACGGCCGGGTGGTGGACACCACGCGACTGCGCGAGACGCTCGGCTACCGCCCGGCGTTCACCACCCCGGAGGCCTTCGCCGACTTCGCCGCCGCGCAGGGGTCCGGCCTGCTGCCGCCCGAGCGGCTGGCCGCCGTCACCGACCGGCTGGCCGCCCTGCTCGGCCCGGTGCGGGCCCCGGCCGCCGGCGTCCCCACCGTCCGTACCGACCGCCCCCGCCGACCCAGGAGCTGAACCCGCGATGAGTGCCGCAGCCGAGAACGCGCCGGGCGAGGCCAGGGTCATCCCGATCGAGTCCGCCCCCAGCTGGACCTCGCCCGACGACCCCGGGCCCGCCGACCGGCCAGCCGACCGGCTCGCCGACGCCGTCGGCGGGGCGCTGTCCGGGCAGCTCGGTTCGGCGGCCACCCGGCTGTTCGGCAAGGGCTGGGAGGGCCGGGCCGCGGACGGGCTGGCCTTCCTGCGCCGCCGGATCACCGGCGACTACGAGGTGGACGAGTTCGGCTTCGACCGGGAGCTCACCGAGGAGGTGCTGCTCGCCCTGCTGCGCCCGTTGTCCGAGAAGTACTTCCGGATCGAGGTCCAGGGCGTCGAGAACATCCCGGCCGAGGGCGGCGCGCTGATCGTCGCCAACCACTCCGGGACGATCCCGCTGGACGCCCTGATGACCCAGGTCGCCATCCACGACCACCACCCGCACCACCGGCACCTGCGGATGCTCGCCGCCGACCTGGTGTTCGTGCTGCCGGGCGTCAACGAGCTGGCCCGCAAGGCCGGCCACACGCTGGCCTGCAACGAGGACGCCCAGGCGCTGCTGGAGCGCGGTGAGGTGGTCGGGGTCTGGCCGGAGGGCTTCAAGGGCATCGGCAAGCCGTTCGCCGAGCGGTACAAGCTCCAGCGCTTCGGGCGCGGCGGCTTCGTCTCCTCGGCGCTGCGCGCGAAGGTGCCGATCGTGCCGTGCTCGATCGTCGGCGCCGAGGAGACCTACCCGATGATCGGCAACGTGAAGACGCTGGCCCGGCTGCTGGGCCTGCCGTACGTGCCGATCACGCCGACCTTCCCGTGGCTGGGGCCGCTGGGCGTGCTGCCGCTGCCGACCAAGTGGACCATCCGGTTCGGGGAGCCGATTGCCACCGACGGGTACCCGGCGGAGGCGGCGGACGACCCGATGCTGGTCTTCGACCTGGCCGACGAGGTGCGCGAGACGATCCAGCACACGCTCTACAAGCTGCTGGTGCAGCGCCGGTCGGTGTTCTTCTAGGTTTCCCGCGACCTCTGGGGGGTCTCCCGTGGCCCCCGGGGCACGGGAGC
>NZ_JBHWIJ010000107.1:0-18039 GCF_042732255.1 Kitasatospora sp. NPDC059803
TGTTCGACCCGTGGGTCGAACAGGGGGCGCTCTCAAAAGGCCGTGCTACAACCTCAGTTGTCGCCGTCCTCGTCGATCAGGAAGCCCCGCATCGGCGCCGGAGCCTGCTGCATCGGCTGCGGAGGCTGCGGGCGGACGGCCGCCATCGGCTGCGTCATCCCAGCCGGCTGCATCTGCGGCGCGCCGGTGTTGCCACCGGACGCCTGGCCGCCGAAGCTCGGCGCCGGCGGGTTGCCGCCGAAGGAGCTCTGCCCACCGAACGACGGCGCGTTGCCGCCGAAGGCCGGCTGGTTGCCACCGAAGGCCGGGGCACCGCTCATCGCACCGGCACCGGCCGGAGCCATCGACGAGGCCGCCGGCGGCAGCGACGCGGTGGCGGGGATCCGCGGCGGGGCGAGCGAGTCGTCGGCCTGCGACTCCAGCTGGCGCAGCTGGGTCTCCAGGTACGACTTCAGGCGCGTCCGGTACTCGCGCTCGAACGCCCGCAGGTCCTCGACCTTGCGCTCCAGCGTGGCGCGCGCGGACTCCAGCGAGCCCATCGCGACGCGGTGCTTCTCCTGCGCGTCCCGCTCCAGGGCGTCGGCCTTGGCACGAGCGTCGCGCTCCAGGCCCTCGGCGCGGCTGCGGGCCTCGCCGACGATCTTGTTGGCCTCGGAACGGGCCTCCGAGATCGCCTGGTCGGCGGTCTGCTGAGCGAGCGCCAGAACACGGGCGGCACTGTCGCCACCGGGGCCCTGCTGCTGCATGGGGGCGCCGAGCGGGCCGCCCATCTGCTGCTGCGGCGGGCCGCCCATGGGGCCACCCATCGGCTGCATCTGCTGCTGCTGCTGGCCCATGCCCTGGCCCATCGGGTTGCCCATCTGCTGCGGACCACCGGGGCCGCCCATGGGCTGGAGCATCTGACCGCCCATCGGCTGCACCAGCTGCTGCTGGCCGCCCATGGTCTGGTTCATCTGCTGCTGCTGGCCGCCCATCTGCTGGGGGCCGGCGGGGAGCTGCGGGGCGCCGGAGGGCAGGCCGAGCGGCTGGTTGCCCATCTGCTGCTGCGGGCCGCCCATCTGCTGCTGCTGCGGACCACTGGGGCCCATCTGCTGCTGCTGCGGACCGGGGCCCTGCTGGCCGGGAACCGGCGGGCCGGATATGGCGGCCGGGACGGGGGCGCCGGAACGGGCGTCCTGCGGCGGCTCCTTCCGCATGTTCGCCTGGTTCTGCGCGGCGGCGCGAGTCGCGGCGGCCAGCTTGGCGCGCAGGTCCTCGTTCTCGCGAAGCAGGCGGGTCAGCTCTCCTTCGACCTCGTCGAGGAAGGCATCGACCTCGTCCTCGTCATAGCCTTCGCGCAGGCGGACGGTCGTGAACTGCTTGTTCCGAACGTCCTCGGGGGTCAATGGCATCTCTTCACCTCAACGTGATCGTCGGCACACCGGCATCCTGTCGCATCGCTCACCTACGACTAGGGCCGCACAAGCGAGATCAGGACATACACAATGATCATCAGTACGAAGAAGGACAGGTCGAGCGCCACGCCCCCGAAACGCAACGGCGGAATGAACCGCCGAAGAAGCTTGAGCGGCGGATCCGTGACAGTGTACGTGGCCTCCAGGACCAGGACCATGGCCTTGCCGGGCCGCCACGAACGCGCGAACTGGAAGACCCAGTCCATGACCAGTCGCACAAGCAGGAACACCAGGAAGACGGTCAGGGCGTAGTAGAGCACCGCCCACACGATGTCCATCGCGTTTCCCTCTCCCCGGTTCCGGGCCCTCGGGCCCGCCGCTCGTCACCTGTCGCTAATCCACTGTTGATCAGATCCACACGTAAAGTCGTGGCCGGGTCAGCTCTGGTTGAAGAACCCACCCTCGGCGATCCGAGCCTTGTCCTCCGCCGTGACATCGACGTTAGCAGGCGACAGCAGGAACACCTTCTGTGTCACGCGCTCGATACTGCCGTGCAGACCGAAGACGAGTCCAGCGGCGAAGTCTACGAGTCGCTTCGCGTCGGTGTCGTCCATCTCGGTCAGATTCATGATCACGGGGGTCCCGCCACGGAACTGTTCCCCGATGGTACGGGCCTCGTTGTAGGTTCGCGGGTGCAGCGTGGTGATGCGGTAGGGCTCTCGTTCGTTCACTACCTTGGGCATGATCACCGGGGCGCTCTTCTCCAGGTTGTGGCGGCGTTCGGGTGTGATGGACGACACGGGGGCCATCCTCGGGGTCTCCTGCCGGATCGGCACCGCGGCCGGAACCGGCTGCGGGGTGATCGAGGAGACCGGGGCGGGCGCGGCGGCCGGCCGGGGGATGTCCTCGGTCCGCTGTCCCGTTCGAATCGGCTCGGGGTCCGCGTCGTAGTCGTCGTCAGGGTCGTACCCCTGACCGTCGTACGTCTCGTCCTCCACGAGGCCGAGGTAGACCGCCATCTTGCGCATTGCGCCGGCCATGCTCCTGTCTCCTCCGCTCATAGCCACCTCGCTGGCGCTCGGTGGCGGCTTCGCGAAACGCGCACCTTCCGATGGTCGCTCGCTCTGCTCGCTCCGTGCGGACCGGCTCCGTCCCGGCGGCCAGGCCGTGCGGCCCTGCCTGCGGATTCCGCGGTCCACCCACGACGGCCCGTCAGGCCGACGGCCGGTCAGAGTTCTTGGGGTGGGGGCCGCGGAGCTGCGATCCACGGTTCGCTAGCGCTCCGAGGAGCTGCTAGATTCTGTCCTATTTTGTCCTGCAGTCTGATCTACTACCCGGTGACGTTACCTGAGGGGTGACCTCACTCCGAGTACCGCCGTTCCGACGCGCACATGTGTCGCCCCGGCGGCAATCGCCTGCTCAAGGTCACCGCTCATCCCTGCGGAGACCATGGTGGCAGCAGGATGGGTCGTGCGTACTGCGGTTGCGATTTCCGTCAGCCGCTCGAAGGCGCGGAGCGGGTCCCCGGCGAGCGGACCGGCCAGCGGAGCGACGGTCATCACACCGTCCAGCCGCAGGCCGGGCGTGTCGGCGATCGCGTCCGTGAGTTCCGCGACATCCTCCGGGGCGACTCCGGCCCGGTGGGCCCCCTCGCCGTGCTCCTTGTCCAGGGCCACCTGCACCAGGCAACCCAGCTCCGGGCGCTCGGACTTGAGCACCGCCGCGGAGAGCGACCCGACCAGCCGCAGCCGGTCCACCGAGTGCACGTGGTTCGCGTACCGGACGACCGAGCGGACCTTGTTGGTCTGCAGCTGTCCGACGAAGTGCCAGTCAAGAGGAAGGTTTCTGCACTGCTCTGCCTTGGGCGCGGCGTCCTGGTCGCGGTTCTCCGCGACATCCGTCACACCCAGTCCGGCCAACAGCGCGGTGTCCTCGGCGGGGTAGGTCTTGGTGACGACGACCAGGGTGACCTCGTCACGCGGCCGTCCGGCAGCCGCACAGGCGTCGGCGATCCGCCGCTCGACCACGTCGAGGTTGGTCCCCAGCTCCTCGTACCGGGCCCGCTGCCCCTCCGTCAGGGTCTCCAGCCAGCTCTGGTCGGGAAGGCCGCCGCGACTCCCCGGGAACGGTCCGTAGATGTCGTTCGTCATCAATGATCAGAGCCCAACCAGACGTAGCTCGCGAGTCGGCCGGTGCGCTGCTCGCGGCGATAGGAGTAGTGGTCCGCGGATTCGAGGGTGCAGACCGGTGACCGCACCAACTCGGTGACCCCGGCGGCGGCCAGCTGGGCCGCGACCCCCTCGGCCACGTCCAGCGCCGGTGTTCCCCAGGAGGTCTCGGCGAACGCGGCGGGCACCACCGCGGCGACCTCCGCCCGCAGGCCGGCCGGCACCTCGTAGCACCGACCGCAGACCGCCGGGCCGGTGGCCGCGGCGATCCGGCCGGGTTCGGCCCCCAGTTCGACCATCGCCCGCACGACCGCGGGCACCACCCCGGCCGCCAGCCCTGGCCGGCCCGCATGGGCCGCGCCCACCACGCCCGCCACCGGATCGGCCAGCAGCACCGGGGTGCAGTCGGCGGTCAGGACGGCGAGCGCCAGCGGCCGGTCGGTGACCACCGCGTCCACCGTGGGGGCGTCCCCCGGCGACTGGCGCTGCGTCACCACGGCGACCTGCGCACCGTGCACCTGGTTCATCCAGACCACGTCGGCCGGGTCGAGCCCGAGCTCCCCGGCGGCGATCGCCCGGTTCTCCCGGACGGTCTCCGGGTCGTCCCCCACCGCCCCGCCGAGGTTGAGCTCCCCGTACGGCGAAGTGCTCACCCCGCCCCACCTGTCGGTGAAGGCGAAGTGAGCACCCGCGCGTACGGCGTGATCGATCACTTAAGGAAATCCGGGACGTCGAGCTCCTCCGCCGGGCTCTCGACGTACGGCTGCCGGACCGGCTGCACCTGCGGCGGCACCGGGACGGCGGTCACGGTCTCGGTGGCCCGCGGCGAGGAGTGGGTCTCCCCCTCCGAACGGGAGGTCACCGAGCCGATGCTCCCGTAGGACGGCCGGGTGGCCGGACGCTCCGGGGCGGCCGGCGGCGTGGCCGCGGCGGGGGTGGCCTTGACCACCGGGTCGCGGACGATCGCCGGCGGCTGCCCGCCGTCGAAGCCGGCCGCGATGACGGTGACCCGGACCTCGTCGCCGAGCGCGTCGTCGATGACCGCGCCGAAGATGATGTTGGCCTCGGGGTGCGCGGCCTCGCTGACCAGCTGGGCCGACTCGTTGATCTCGAACAGGCCGAGGTCGGAGCCGCCCGAGATGGAGAGCAGCACGCCGCGGGCGCCGTCGATCGAGGCCTCCAGCAGCGGCGAGGAGATCGCCATCACGGCGGCCGCCTTGGCGCGGTCCTCGCCGCGGGCCGAGCCGATGCCCATGAGCGCCGAACCGGCCTCCGACATGACGGACTTGACGTCGGCGAAGTCGAGGTTGATCAGGCCGGGGGTGGTGATCAGGTCGGTGATGCCCTGGACACCGGAGAGCAGGACCTGGTCGGCCGAGCGGAACGCGTCGAGCACGCTGACCTGGCGGTCCGAAATGGACAGCAGCCGGTCGTTGGGGATCACGATGAGGGTGTCGACCTCTTCGCGCAGGCTCGCGATGCCGTCCTCGGCCTGGTTGGCGCGGCGGCGGCCCTCGAAGGTGAAGGGCCGGGTGACCACGCCGATGGTCAGGGCGCCGAGCGAACGGGCGATGTTGGCGACCACGGGCGCGCCGCCCGTGCCCGTGCCACCACCCTCACCCGCGGTGACGAAGACCATGTCGGCCCCCTTGAGGACCTCCTCGATCTCCTCGCGGTGGTCCTCGGCGGCCTTGCGGCCGACCTCAGGGTTGGCGCCGGCGCCGAGGCCCCGGGTGAGTTCACGGCCCACATCGAGCTTGACGTCGGCGTCGCTCATCAGGAGGGCCTGCGCATCGGTGTTGATCGCGATGAACTCGACGCCCTTGAGACCGACCTCGATCATCCGGTTGATGGCGTTGACACCACCGCCGCCGATTCCGACGACCTTGATGACTGCGAGGTAGTTCTGCGGTGCTGCCACGTCGAAGGCCTCTCGCCTCGAATTTCCGGGTCGGTCCGACCCGACGGGGGATCGTACCGACGGATGTCGATGGGTAGGGAGCCTGGTTTCTGACTGAATGTCCGAAATGCCGACCGCCGACCCCAACCCTAAACTTGACCTTTAGGGTTAGTCCTGTGCCTCCGTCACATCACCAGGGGGCACAGTCTGGTGACACAGGACACTAGGTGGCTCCAGGCACGTGTTTCAACGAACACGCCGAGCTTCCCCTTTTCTTTTGAGCCTATGTGATCATCGGCCGGCATATGAAACCGGGGTGACCACCAAGGGTCGGGCCGACACTTCACAGCGTCAACCCCTCCCTCAGGCACAGAACCTACCGGATCATCCCGACACCGCCGGCGCCTCCGGCGCACTCACGTCGAAGTTCGAGCCCTTCTGAGCCATCAACGCGACCAGTGTCCGGGCCTTGCGATCGGTCTGCTCCGGGCTCCCCCAGCGCACCGTCGCACCCCCGCTGAGCTGCAGCTGAATATCGTCGTACGAGTGCACCAGCACCGCTCCGGCCCGCTTCGCCACCTCGGGCGGCAGTCCGGCGGCCACCGACACCGCGCCCTGCACCAGCTGCGCACGGGAGATCACCCCGTCCGCGTCCTTCGCCTGCTGACTGAGCCGCAGTTCCACCACCGGCACCCCCTCCGGCGGGGCCGCCTCGGTGGCGAAGCTCACGCCGACGGCGTCCACCTGGGTGAACTGACCGTCCTCCCCCTTGACGGCCGCCACCGCCGTGCGCTGGACGACCTTCACCCGCAGGGTGTGCGGCCAGCCCCGCCACACCTCGGCCTTCGCCACCCGGGGGATCGCCTCCACCCGGCGCTGGACGGCGTCCAGGTCCACTCTGGCCAGCGGGCCGTCACCGATCCCGCCGATCGCCTCGCGGACCTGGTCCGCCGTCAGCTTCTCGTCCTTCGGCCCCTGGACCGCGACCTCGCGCACGTCCAGCACCGAGGAGAAGAACACCACCCAGGCCAGCACGCCCAGCACCGCGGCGCCGAGCACGCTCAGCACCACGATGCCCCGCCGGGAGAGCCGGAGCCGAGGAGCGGACTCCTCGGCCTCCAGCTCTTCCTCCAACGGGTCGGCGAGCCGGCCGTCAGCCACGGCGGCGACCGCCGCGGGAGGCCTGGATGGCCTCGTAGACCATGCCGACCAGCAGGTCGTCGGCGTCCCGGCGGCCGAACTCGGCGGCGGCCCGGCTCATGTCCCACAGCCGCTGCGGGTCGGTGAGCACCGGCAGCACGTTCTGCAGCACCCAGTCCGGGGTCAGCTCGGCGTCGTCCACCAGCAGGCCGCCGCCGGCCTTGACCATCGGCTGGGCGTTCAGCCGCTGCTCGCCGTTGCCGATCGGCAGCGGGACGAACGCGGCGGGCAGCCCGACGGCGGCCAGCTCGGCGACGGTCATGGCGCCGGCCCGGCAGAGCATCAGGTCCGCCGCCGCGTAGGCGAGGTCCATCCGGTCGACGTACGGCACCGCGCGGTACGGCGGCATCCCGGGGATGTCCTCGACCTGCGGCAGCTCGTTCTTCGGGCCGACGGCGTGCAGGATCTGCACGCCGTACTGCTGGAGCCGCGGGGCGATCGCGGTGACCACCTCGTTGAGCCGGCGCGCGCCCTGGGAGCCGCCGGAGACCAGCAGGGTGGGCAGCCGCTGGTCGAGGCCGAAGTAGTGCCGGGCCTCCGGCCTGGCGGCGCCCCGGTCCAGGGTGGCGATGGTCCGGCGCAGCGGGATGCCGATGTACCGGGAGTCGCGCAGCTTGCTGTCCGGCGTGGAGACCGCGACGAAGTCCGTGTAGCGGGCGCCGATCTTGTTGGCCAGGCCCGGACGGGCGTTCGCCTCGTGCACCACGATCGGCACGCCGGCCCGCTTGGCGGCCAGGTAGGCGGGCATCGCGACGTAGCCGCCGAAGCCCACCACGGCGTCCGCGTTGACCCGCTCGATGATCTCCTGGGCGGCCCGGACGGTGCCGCGCAGCCGGCCGGGGACGGTGATCAGCTCGGGGGTGGGCTTGCGGGGCAGCGGGACGGCCGGAATCAGCTCCAGCTGGTAGCCGCGTTCCGGCACCAGCCGGGTCTCCAGTCCGCGCTCGGTTCCCAGGGCGGTGATCCCGATGGACGGGTCGTGCCTGCGGAGGGCGTCCGCGAGGGCCAGCGCCGGCTCGATGTGACCGGCGGTCCCCCCGCCGGCGAGTACGACATGCACCGAAATTCACCGCTCCCTGCGTGCCGGCCCCGGGGCCGGGCGCGCTGTGGTTCGTCGTCGTGGCAGCACCCGGGCCAGTCGTCTCCTGATCCGGGAGTTCTTGCTCCGGGCGGCCAGCGCCGCCTTCGCGCCCGAGGTGCTGCGCGCCAGGCACAGCAGCACTCCGATCGCGGACATGGCCGACAGCATGGCGGAACCGCCGTAGGAGAACAGCGGGAGCGGGACGCCCGCGATGGGCAGCAGTCCCAGCGCCGACCCCAGGTTGATCATGGCCTGCGCCATGATCCAGGTGGTGGCGGCTCCCGCGGCGTACCTGACGAAGGGGTCCTTCGTACCGATGGCCACACGGATACCCGCGTAGCCTAGTGCCGCGAAGAGACCGATCACCGACAGCGTCCCCACCAGGCCCAGTTCCTCGCCGGTCGCGGCGAAGATGAAGTCGGTGTGCGCCTCGGGCAGCTGGCCCCATTTCTCCACGCCGGCACCGAGGCCGGTGCCGAAGCCTCCGCCGAGCGCGAACGAGTAGACGCCGTGCAGCGCCTGGAAGCAGGCCCCGTCGGGGTCGGGCTTGGTGACGCCGATGCAGCCCAGGCGCTCCGCCCGGTGCGGGACGCTGATCACCAGCGCGGTGCAGACGACCACGGCCACCCCGACGGTGGCCACGAACAGCCGCAGCGGCGCGCCGACCATCCAGAGCATCGCGAACAGCATCGCCACCAGGATCATCGAGGTGCCCATGTCGCCGCCGAGCATGATCAGCGCGAGCAGCAGCAGGGCGCCCGGCACCAGCGGGACGAGCAGGTGCTTCCAGGTGGTGAGGGTGCCGGCCTTCTGCTTGCGGGCGAGCAGGTCGGCGCCCCAGAGCACCAGCGCGAGCTTGGCGAACTCCGAGGGCTGGAACTGGAAGAAGCCGAAGTCCAGCCAGTTCTGGTTGCCGTTGATCCGCACCCCGATGCCGGGCACGGCGACCAGCGCGAGCGCGCCGATCACCCCGAACATCACCGGGTAGACGATCACCCGCAGCACCGCCAGCGGCACGGAGGCGAAGCCGATCAGCAGGACCAGGCCGAGGATGGCCGCGATCAGCTGCTTGAGGAAGTAGTACTGCGCCGAGTGGTGCTGGCCCAGGGCGAGGATCTGCGAGGCCGAGAAGACCATCATCAGGCCGAGCACCACCAGCAGCAGCGTCGTGCCGATGACGAGCAGGTAGGGCGTGAGCGGCCGGTCCAGCCAGTACCGCACCCGGTACCGGAAGGCCCGTACCCGGGCCAGCGGTCCGGCCGACTTGTACTTGGTCGTGGTGGCCGAGATCACGCGCCACGGCTCGGCGGCCTCCCGCTCCGGTGCTCCGGAACCCGCCCTGCCCTGCCCAGCCACTCCCCGCTCACTCTCTCTTCACGGCTCACCCGCCGCCGGGCCGCTTTGGCCCGGCACGGCCCTTCGGCTCACTCCCCGCGGTCCGCCAGCTGCCGGACCGCGGCGGCGAAGAGGTCGCCGCGCTCGCCGTAGTTGGTGAACATGTCCATCGAGGCGCAGGCCGGTGCCAGCAGCACCGTGTCACCCGACCGGGCGAGCGAGGCGGCCGTCCGGACGACCTCCGCCATCGCCACCGCGCCAGTCTGGCCCTCGGCCGCCTCGATCACCGGGACATCCGGAGCGTGTCGCTCCAGCGCCTCCCGGATCAGCGCGCGGTCCTCGCCGATCAGCACGGCCGCACGCAGCCGCCCGGCGGCGCCCTGGACCAGGTCGTCGAAGGTCGCGCCCTTGGCCAGGCCGCCGGCGATCCAGACGACCGGCCGGTAGGAGGCCAGCGAGGCGGCGGCGGCGTGGGTGTTGGTGGCCTTGGAGTCGTCGATGTAGGTGACCTCGCCGACCACGCCGACCTCGGCGATCCGGTGGGCGTCCGGGCGGAAGGCCCGCAGGCCCTCCCGGACGGCCTTCGGCTCGACGCCGTACGCCCGGGCCAGCGCCGCCGCGGCGAGCGCGTTGGCGATGTTGTGCGGGGCCGGCGGGTTGACGTCCTCGACGGCGCCCAGCTCGGCCGCGTTCTTGGCCCGGTCGGCCACGAACGCGCGGTCCACCAGCAGCCCGTCGACCACGCCGAGGTTCGACAGGGCGGGCGCGCCGAGGCCGAAGCCGATCGCCCGGCAGCCCTCCTCGACGTCGGCCTCGCGGACCAGCGCCTCGGTGGCCGGGTCGGCCAGGTTGTACACGCAGGCGACGGTGTTGCCCTGGTAGATCCGGCCCTTGTCGGCGGCGTACGCCTCCATCGAGCCGTGCCAGTCGAGGTGGTCGGGGGCCAGGTTGAGCACGACCGCCGAGTGCGGGCGCAGCGAGGGCGCCCAGTGCAGCTGGTAGCTGGAGAGCTCGACGGCGAGCACGTCGTACGGCTCCTCGGCGAGGACCGCGTCCAGCACCGACACCCCGACGTTGCCGACGGCAGCGGTACGCCGGCCGGCGGCGGTGAGGATCGAGGCGAGCATCTGGACGGTGGTCGTCTTGCCGTTGGTGCCGGTGACGGCCAGCCAGGGGGCGGGCTCGCCGGTGGCGGGCAGCGGCCGGCGCAGGCGCCAGGCGAGTTCGACGTCGCCCCAGACCTCGATGCCGGCCGCCGCGGCGGCGGCGAACAGCGGGCGGTCGGGCGCCCAGCCGGGCGAGGTGACGACCAGCCGGGTGCCCTCGGGCAGGCTGTCGCCGTCGCCGAGGCGGACGGTGACGCCGAGCGCCTCCAGCTCGGCGGCCCGGGCGGCCAGGCCCGCGCCGCTGCCGCCGTCCACCACGGTGACGTGGGCGCCGAGGCCGTGCAGGACGCGCGCGGCGCTGATGCCGGAGACGCCGAGCCCGGCGACGACGACGGGCAGCTTCACGAACTGCGAATTGATCAACTGGGGGTTCGTCATCCGGTCCGGTATCCCGCGTAGAAGAGGCCGAGGCCGACGGCCACGCAGAGTCCTTGGATGATCCAGAACCGGACCACGACCAGGACTTCGCTCCAGCCCTTGAGTTCGAAGTGGTGCTGCAGTGGTGCCATCTTGAAGACGCGCTTGCCGGTCATCCGGAACGAGCCGACCTGGATGATCACCGACAGGGTGATGATCATGAAGAGGCCGCCGAGCAGGATCAGCAGCAGCTCGGTGCGCGAGCAGATCGCCAGGCCGGCCAGGGCGCCACCGAGGGCGAGCGAGCCGGTGTCGCCCATGAAGATCTTGGCGGGCGAGGTGTTCCACCAGAGGAAGCCGAAGCAGGAGCCCATCAGGGCGGCGGCGACCACCGCGAGGTCCAGCGGGTCGCGGACGTCGTAGCAGCTGACGGTCGCGGTGACGGAGTAGGCGCAGCTCTGCCCGTACTCCCAGACGCCGATGAAGGTGTAGGCGCCGAAGGCCATCACCGAGGCACCGGTGGCGAGGCCGTCCAGACCGTCCGTCAGGTTCACGCCGTTGGAGGTCGCGGCGATCATGAAGTAGGCGAAGATGACGAACAGCACGGGGCCGATCGACCAGCCGTAGTCCCGCACGAAGGACAGGTGCTGGGACGCCGGGGTGAGCCCGCGGTCGTCGTGGAACTGCAGCGCCAGCACGGCGAAGGCCAGGCCGACGATGGACTGGCCGGCCAGCTTCGCCTTGGCCCGCAGACCGAGCGAGCGGCGCTTGACCACCTTGATGTAGTCGTCCAGGAAGCCGACCAGGCCCAGACCCGCCGTCAGGAAGAGCACCAGCAGGCCGGAGGCGGTCGGGCTCTCGCCCGTTATCGCCTTGGTCCCGAAGTAGGCGATCAGGGTCGCCAGGATGAAGGCGATGCCGCCCATGGTGGGCGTGCCCTTCTTGCTGTGGTGCGCCTTCGGCCCGTCGTCACGGATGTACTGGCCGTAGCCCTGCCGGGCGAGCAGCTTGATCAGGGCGGGGGTGCCGGCCAGCGACAGGATCAGGCCGATCATGCCGGAGAAGAGGATCTGCTTCATTACGCGGCCACACCGTCCGAGAGGAGGGCCTCGGCCACCTTCTCCAGCCCCACCGAACGGGACGCCTTCACCAGGACCACATCCCCCGGCCGAAGTTGACTGCGCAGCAGCTCGACCGCCGCGTCCGCGTCGGACACCAGCACCGACTCCTCACCCCACGAACCTTCGTTCCTCGCGCCGAGTTCCATGCAGGCCGCCTCGCGTCCACCGACCGCCACCAGCTTGGTGACGTCCAGTCGGACGGCGAGCCGCCCGATGGCGTCGTGCTCGGCCAGGCTCTCCTCGCCGAGCTCCCGCATCTCGCCGAGCACCGCCCAGGTGCGGCGGCGCTCCGGGCCGCGTCCCCCCATCGAGACCAGCGCCCGCAGCGCGGCCCGCATCGAGTCGGGGTTCGCGTTGTAGGCGTCGTTGACGACGGTGACACCATCGGCCCGGTCGACGACCTCCATGCGCCAGCGGGACAGCGCACCCGCTTCGCCCAGGGCGGTCGCGGTGTCGTCGACGGACATCCCGAGCTCCACCGCCACCGCAGCGGCGGCGAGGGCGTTCGAGACGTGGTGCTCACCGTACAGGCGCAGCTGCACGGGCGCGGAACCGGCCGGGGTGGTGAGCGTGAAGGACGGCCGTCCGGCGGCGTCCAGCTGAACGTTCGTCGCCCGGACGTGGGCGTCCGGGGATTCCCCGAACAGGACCACCTTCGCCCTGGTACGGCTGGCCATCGCGCGCACCAGCCGGTCGTCCGCGTTGAGGATCGCGGCGCCGTCGGCGGGCAGCGCCTCGACGAGTTCGCCCTTCGCCTCGGCGATCGCCTCCTGCGAGCCGAACTCGCCGACGTGCGCGGTACCGACGTTCAGCACCAGGCCGATCCGGGGCGGGGTGATCGAGGTGAGGTACTCGATGTCGCCCTTGTGCCGGGCGCCCATCTCCATGACCAGGTGCCGGGTGCCGGGCTCGACCCGCAGCGCGGTCATCGGGTGGCCGATCTCGTTGTTGAGCGAGCCGGGCGGGTAGACCGTGTCGCCGATGCGCTGCAACAGCTGCGCGATCAGGTCCTTGGTGCTGGTCTTGCCGGCCGAGCCGGTCAGCGCGACGACGGCGGTGCCCTCGGCGCGGGCGACCACGGTCCGGGCCAGCTTGCCGAGCGCGTCCACCACACTGTCGACCAGGACGGCGGGCACGCCGACCGGGTGGTCGGCCAGCACCGCGACGGCGCCGGCCCCGACCGCGACGGCGGCGTAGTCGTGGCCGTCCACGTGCTCGCCGACGAAGGCCGCGAACAGGCCGCCGGGGCGCACCTTCCGCGAGTCGACCTCGACCGGGCCGGTCACCAGGGCGCCGGGGTCGGCGCCGTCCAGGGTGCCCCCGACTGCGGCGGCCACCTCGGCGAGGGTCAGTGCGATCACTGCTGCTCTACTCCTCGGTCGCCCCGGGCGGCCGTGGTCTGCGTGATGGATTCGCGCAGCACCTCCCGGTCGTCGAAGGGGCGGATCTCGTCTCGTACGTACTGGCCAAGTTCGTGGCCCTTGCCGGCCACCAACACGGTGTCCCCGGCGTGGGCGCGGGCGACGGCGATCCGGATCGCCTCGGCCCGGTCGGGGACGACCAGGACGGTCCCGCGCTCGGCCTCGGGCACCGCGGCGGCGCCGGTCAGCATGCTGGCGAGGATCGCCAGCGGGTCCTCGCTGCGCGGGTTGTCGCTGGTCAGCAGGGCGGTGTCGGCGAGCCGGGCGGCGATGGCACCCATCGGGCCGCGCTTGTGCGGGTCGCGGTCTCCGCCGCAGCCGACGACGACGTGCAGCCGGCCCTTGGTGACCTCGCGCAGCGAGCCGAGGACGGCCTGGAGGGCGTCCGGCTTGTGCGCGTAGTCGACCACGGCGACGAACGCCTGTCCGGCGTCCACCCGCTCCAGCCGGCCCGGCACGCCGGGCACCGCGGCGACGCCGGCCACGGCCCGCGCCAGCGGCAGGCCGGCGGCGACCAGCAGGGTGATCGCGGCGAGCGCGTTGGCCACGTTGAACGGGCCGGGCAGCGGCACGGCCGCGTCGGCCTCGGCGCCGTCCGGGCCGAGCACCCGGAAGGTGGAGCCGACCGGGCCGAGCTGGACGTCCACGGCCCGCCAGTCGGCCTCGACGGCTCCGGTGGCGGAGAAGGTGGTCACCGGGATCTTGGCCTCGGCGGCCAGCCGGCGGCCGTACTCGTCGTCCACGTTGACCACGCCGTGGCGGGACTTGCCGGGCTGGAAGAGCCGGGCCTTCGCCTGGAAGTAGTCCTCCATGTCCGGGTGGAAGTCGAGGTGCTCGGGGGTGAGGTTGTTGAACAGGGAGACGTCGTACGTCACCCCGTCGGTGCGGCCGTAGACCAGCGCGTGGCTGGAGACCTCCATGGTCACCGCGTCCGCGCCGCGCTCGGCCATCACGCCGAGGATCGCGTGCAGGTCGGTGGCCTCGGGGGTGGTGCGCTCGCTCTTGATCCGCTCGTCGCCGACCCGCATCTCGACGGTGCCGATCACTCCGGGGGCACGCCCGGCGCCGAGCAGGCCGCCCTCGACCAGGTAGGAGGTGGTGGTCTTGCCGTTGGTGCCGGTCAGCCCGATCATCAGCAGCCGCTCGGAGGGGCGGCCGTAGACGGCTGCCGCGAGCTCGCCCATCCGGGCCCGCGGCCGGTCGACGACCAGCAGCGGCAGGCCGGTGCCGGCCGCCAGCTCGGCGCCGGCCGGGTCGGTGAGCAGCGCCGCCGCGCCCGCCGCCGCGGCCTGGGCCGCGAAGGCCGCGCCGTGGTGGTTGGCGCCGGGGAAGGCCACGTACACGTCGCCGGGGCGCACCGCCCGGGAGTCGTGGGTGACGCCGCTGACGAGGCCCCCCTCGACGGGGTCGAGGCCCAGCTGGCGGGCCAGTTCGGCGAGCGGCAGGGCGGCGGTCCCGGCCGGGCGGGGCGGACTCACGGTGATTTGATCGGGTTTCGGCACGGCGGGAAGGCTATCCGCCGAAGGGTGTCCAGGGCCAAACCGGCCCTTCGCCGCGCCGCCGTCCGGCCCGACCCGCTCGTTGCTCATGCTCGCTCACGGCTTCCACTCGACGGGCAGGTTGGGCGCCTCGCTGCCGCTCGGCGGGACCTGCATGGTCTTCAGGGTGAACTCCATCACCTGCTTGAACACCGGTCCGCACAGCTGGCCGCCGAAGTGGCCGTTGACCGGCCCCTGGAGGGTGCAGGAGACGGTGTACCGGGGGGCGTCGGCGGGGGCGAAGCCGATGAAGGAGGCGGTGTAGCCGTCGTAGCCGACGCCGTTGGCGGCCCCCCGGTTGGCGGTGCCGGTCTTGCCGGCGACCCGGTAGCCGGGGATGGCGGCCTTGCCGCCGGTGCCC
Source organism: Kitasatospora sp. NPDC059803 (assembly GCF_042732255.1). Classification (NCBI taxonomy): domain Bacteria; kingdom Bacillati; phylum Actinomycetota; class Actinomycetes; order Kitasatosporales; family Streptomycetaceae; genus Kitasatospora; species Kitasatospora sp. NPDC059803. Next base: position 15,043 of record NZ_JBHWIJ010000107.1, read on the forward strand.
TGCTCGTCGTCGACGACCGACTCCAGCATCGAGGTGAGGGTCTTGGCGGTCTCTTCGCTGACCACCCGGGTCTGCTCGCCCGGCGGGGTCGCGGTGTACTTGCCGTCCGGGCTGGTGGTGCCCTGGACGATGCTGGGCGCGACCCGGACGCCGCCGTTGGCGATGGTCGAGTACACCGAGGTGGCCTGCAGCGCGTTCATCTGCATCGGGCCCTGGCCGAAGGAGGTGTTGTACTTCTCCGAGGCGACCAGGTCCTCCGGCTTCTTGAGCTTCCCGGCCGTCTCGCCGGGGAAGTTCAGGCCGGTCGGCTGGGCGACGCCGAACTTGCGCATGTAGCTGTCCAGGATCTGGTTGGCCTTCAGCTGGTCGCCGTCGCCGAGCGTCTCCATGGCCTCGATGGTGCCGATGTTGGAGGACTTGGCCAGCACCCCGGCCAGGGTCAGGTACCAGGTGTTGTGTACGACGTCGTCCTTGAACTGCTGGCCGGCCCGGACCAGCGGGTAGGGCACCGTGACCTTGGTGTCCCAGGTGGCCTTGCCGGTGTCCAGAACGGCTCCCAGGGTCATCAGCTTGGCGGTGCTGCCCGGCTCGTACGCGTCGACCAGCGCGGCGTTGCCCATCTGGGACTGCTTGGCGGTGCTGAGGTCGTTCGGGTTGAAGCCGGGCGCGGTGGCCATCGCGAGGACCTGACCGGTCTTCACGTCCTGGACGACGACGTAGCCCTTCTCCGCCCCGGAGTTGGCGACCTGGTCGGTGAGCGCCCGCTGGGCGGCCCACTGGATGTCCCGGTTGATGGTCAGCTTCACGTCGGTGCCGGGCACGGCCGGGTCCATCGAGCCCCCGGCGGTGGGCACCAGCCGGCCGCCCGCCTGGGCGTAGCTGCTGTGCCCGTCCTTGCCGGCCAGCTGCTTCTGGTACTGGAGCTCCAGGCCGCCGGCGCCCTCGCCCTCGCCGTTGACGAAGCCGACCAGGTTGGCGGCCAGGCCGTCGGCGGGGTAGATCCGCTTCTGGGTCTCCCGGTTGAACACCCCGGCCAGCGGGTTGGCGCACTCGTTGTCGACCCGGGTGCGTCCGCCCTGGTCGGCGGCCTTGGTCAGCTGCCGCTTCTGGGCCTGGCAGGTCCGCGAGCCGGCCTGCTTCTCCAGGCCCGCCTTGAGGTCGCTGATCTGGCTCTTGGTGGCCGGGGTCTGCTGGGCGGCGAGCCGCTTGTAGCGGGTCTTGGGGGTGTGCAGGTCGGCGGCGATCTTGTCCTTGGGCACGCCGAGGATCGGCGACAGCAGGGCGGCCGCCTGCTCCGGGGCGTCCGGGATGCCGGTCGCCGCCGGGGTGAACATCGCCGGGTCGGCGGTGATGTCGTACGCGTCGACGGTGGCGGCCAGCGCCACCCCGTCGGAGGACGTTATCGAGCCGCGCTCGGCGGTGATCGGGATGTTCAGGTAGCGGTTGGTGTTGGCGTCGGCGGCCAGCGCGTCGGAGTCCAGCAGCTGGAGCTGCACCAGGCGGCCGGCGAACACCGAGAACACCAGCGACATCACCACGGTGATCACCCGCAGGCGGCGCTTCGGCTCGGCCAGCCGGAGCGCCTTGGGGCGCTGCGGGCGGCGCGGCCGGACGGCGGCCTGGCTCCGGGCCGGCGGGCGGCCCTCGGGGCGGCGTTGCTGCGGTGCCCGGGGTGTACGGGCGGCGGCGGCCTTGGCGGGCTGGCCCTTGGCCGGCTGCCCCTTCGCGGGCTGTCCCTTGACGGACTGTCCCTTGACGGGCTGCCCCTTCGCGGGCTGCCCCTTCGCGGGCTGCCCCTTCGCGGGCTGCCCCTTTGCGGGCTGGGCCTTGCCGGCGGACTGGCCGCGCGGCGCGGCCGCGCGGGGCGCGGCGCCCTTGGGCGGCTGGCGGCGGCCGTTGCCGGAGCCTCCGGACGGCTGACGTGGCGTGCTCATCGGCCCGCACCTCCGGTCGACGGTGCGGGCGCGGCCGGGGAGGCCGGGTTGATCTGGACCACGGAGTCACCGGCCGTCGCCGCCGGACTCGGTGCACCGGGGGGCGCACCCGTCGGGGCGCTCGGCGCCGGCTGCTTCATCGGCCACGGGTCGACCGTCGAGCGCTTGACCGGCGGGCTGTCCTGCGCCGGTCCGGGCGTGCCGATCACCTTGCCGCCGTTCGGGACGTCCAGGAAGGCCATCCCGCCGGCCGGGACCATGCCCAGCTCGGCGGCCCGCCGGGCCAGCGCGTCCGGCGCCGAGCTCTGGTCGATCTGGTGTTGGAGGCCCTGCTTCTCGTCGGTCGCCACGGTGGTCTGCTTCTGCAGCCGGGACAGCTCGAAGGAGCCCTCGTTGAGCGCCGTGTTCAGCGCCAGCAGCCCGAGCAGCCCCGCCGCGAGCAGCACCACCACGAGCACCGCGAACGGCGTGCGGCCCCGCACCGGACGCCGCCCCGGCCGGACCGTGATCCGCGCCCTGCCCTGTCCGGGGAACGATCCCCGCCCCGCCCGGACCTCACCGGCCACCGGCCCCACTGCTCTCCTCCGCCCTTCGGACCCCGCCGGGGCCAACGTTTCAGCCCCGCTTGCTACGGTCCCTGATCCTCTCCGCCACCCGCAGCCGTACGGGCGCGGCGCGCCGGTTCTCCTCGATCTCCTCCTCCGTGGCCTGCTCGGCACCACGGGTGATCAGCTTGAGCCAGGGCTGGTGCTCCTCCGGGATGAACGGCAGCCCCGGCGGCGCGGTGTTGGTCGACCCGGCGGCGAAGTACTGCTTCACCAGCCGGTCTTCCAGCGACTGGTAGGACATCACGACCATCCGACCGCCGATCGCCAGGGCCTCCAGCGCACCGGGGATCGCCCGGTCCAGGACCTCCAGCTCGCCGTTGACCTCGATCCGCAGCGCCTGGAACGTCCGCTTGGCCGGGTTCCCGCCGGGGCGGCGGGGGGCCCCCGCGCCCGGGGGGCGGGGCGCCCCGCCGCGCCCCCCCGCGCGCGGCCGGGGGGCGCGCCGGCCCGGGGCG
>NZ_JBHWIJ010000107.1:18049-24286 GCF_042732255.1 Kitasatospora sp. NPDC059803
CCCCGTCCCGCGCGCGGGCTGTTGACTCCTCCCCCCCGCGCGTGCAACGTCGGCTGGGCGGGGGCCCCGCGGGGCGGGCGGGTCGCCGCCGGAATGGCGTTCCGCACCAACTCGACCAGACGCGCGCTGTTGGTGAACGGTTCCTTCTCCCGCTCCCGCAGGATCACCGAGGCGATCTTCCCGGCGAACCGCTCCTCGCCGTAGACCTTGAGGATCCGGGCCAGGGCACCGTGGCTGTAGGTGTTCAGCACCTCCGCCGCGCTGATCCCCCGGGTCTGGTCCATCCGCATGTCCAGCGGCGCGTCCTGCGCGTACGCGAAACCGCGATCGGCCTCGTCCAGCTGCATCGAGGAGACGCCGAGGTCGAACAGGACGCCGTCCACCCGGTCGATGTCCAGGCGCTCCAGCACCTCGGGGATCTCGTCGTAGACGGCGTGCACCAGGGTGGCCCGGTCGCCGAAGGGCGCCAGCCGCTCGCCGGAGAGCTTCAGCGCCTGCGGATCGCGGTCCACCGCGACCAGCCGCACCTCGGGGAACTGGGTGAGCAGCGCCTCGCTGTGCCCGCCGAGGCCGAGGGTGGCGTCCACCACCACCGCCCCGGGGCGCGAGATCGCCGGAGCCAGGGCGTCCATGCACCGCTGCAGCATGACCGGAACGTGCTTGGGGCCCGGATCGTTGGTGGTCATGCGCGGTGGCGCCCTTCCTCAGGTGCGGAGCAGCCCGACGACCGGGAGCTTCGACCATTCTCGCCCACCACTGCACGACGCGACGACGCGGCCCGTGGTCCCCGCCCGCTCCAAGGGGAAGATCGTGACCGCCCGGCGCCGGGGAAGGTGCGCCAGGTGGGCACGGAGCGGGTGGAGGCCACGGGCCGCATCGACCGGGCCACCCGGGCCGGAAAAGCCCGGTTGACGGGATCCGACGGGTGTGCTCCACTGCGCCGCAAACTCTATCGCGCGGACCCCGCCAGTCAATGGTCCGCTCCGGCGCACCACCCGGGCGGCGGTACGGATCACCGCAGGTCGCAGCCATGGGACTGGCCCCACGGAGGTGCCGGCCGGGGGCCTGCGGGAGCGGCCGCGCGCCCCACCCGCGCACCCTCCCCACGGGCGCTCCGGGACCAGCCCGGACAAACCCTCCCGAACGCGTGGAACGGTCGGCCCGTTGTGGCTATGCGCTCGATCACAGCGGCCCGATCTGTAGCTCTCCTCCCCACCGCGGACGCCCGAATCGCACTAACGTCGCCACCATGACAGTGACCCCCGACCGGCCGACGCCGACCGACGCTGCCGACTCCCCGCGACCCGCCATCATCGACCGCTTCGTCACGGACAACCGCGAGTACGCCGTGACCTTCCGGGACGGCGGGATGGACGCCCGCCCGGTCCAGAAGATCGCCGTGGTGGCGTGCATGGACGCCCGCCTCGACCTGTTCGCGGCGCTCGGCCTCGAACTGGGCGACGCCCACGTCATCCGCAACGCGGGCGGCGTCGTCACCGACGACACCATCCGCTCCCTCACCATCAGTCAGCGCGCCCTCGGCACCCGCTCGGTCGCGCTGATCCACCACACCGGCTGCGGCCTGCTCGGGCTGACCGAGGACTTCCGCCGCGAGCTGGAACTGGAGGTCGGCCAGCGCCCGCAGTGGGCGGTGGAGGCCTTCGTCGACCTCGACGGCGACGTCCGCCAGTCCATGCAGCGGGTCCGCACCTCGCCCTTCCTGCTGCACACCGACGACGTCCGCGGCTTCGTCTTCGACGTCCACACCGGGCTCCTGCGCGAAATCCACTGAGCCCCGTACCGCACCACCGCCCCGCACCGTGCACCGCCCGGCCAACGGCGTCCGGGCATCCGGGGCCCTCCCGAGGGTGACTTCTGGTCACCGGTCAGGGGAGAATGCGCCTGCCGGTCAGACCCCGAACCACCTGGGGCGGCCAGGCCGCAGGCCGCTGTCCCGGCGCCGGATCCCCGACGGAACCGCCCCCGGGAAGGCCGCGTCAAGCATGGGGTGGGGTCCGGCCTCGGGGTGAGGCGGGCACAGGGTGCCAGGGAGCGTATACGGGTGACGAGCTACAGCGATCAGGCCGGTCTCGGCAGTTCTGCGGGGGGCGACCAGGGGACGGACGGGTACCACCGGGCCGGACTTCCCGAGCTCGCCGCGGTCGTGGACCGGATCCGCGCCAACATCGAGAGCGTGATCGAGGGCAAGCCGGAGGCCGTCCGGATCGCACTGACCGTCCTGCTCGCCGAGGGCCACCTGCTGCTGGAGGACGTGCCCGGCGTCGGCAAGACCATGCTGGCCAAGGCACTCGCCCGCTCGGTCGACTGCACCGTCCGCCGCATCCAGTTCACGCCCGACCTGCTGCCCTCGGACGTCACCGGCACCAACATCTACGACCAGCACCAGCGCGACTTCGAGTTCCGCCCGGGCGCGATCTTCGCGCAGATCGTGGTCGGCGACGAGATCAACCGCGCCTCGCCCAAGACCCAGTCCGCACTGCTGGAGTCGATGGAGGAGCGCCAGGTCACCATCGACGGCACCAGCTACGAGCTGCCCTCGCCGTTCATGGTCGTGGCCACCCAGAACCCGGTCGAGATGGAGGGCACCTACCCCCTGCCGGAGGCCCAGCGGGACCGCTTCATGGCCCGGATCTCGATCGGCTACCCCAGCCCCGAGGCCGAGTTCGCGATGCTCGACGTGCACTCCGGCGCCAGCCCGCTGGAGGACCTCCAGCCGGTGGCGCACGCCTCCGACATCCTCAAGCTGGTCGACCTGGTGCGCAGCGTGCACATCGCCGACCCGGTCCGCCGCTACGCCGTCGACCTGGTCGGCGCCACCCGCACCAGCCACGAACTGCGTCTGGGCGCCTCGCCGCGCGCCACCCTGCACCTGGTCCGGGCCGCCCGCGCCGCCGCCGCGCTCGACGGGCGCGACTACGTCACCCCGGACGACATCCAGCGCCTGGCCGTGCCCGTCCTCGCGCACCGCCTGATGCCGACCGCCGAGACCCAGCTCAGCCGCCGCACCGCCGAGCAGATCGTGACCGACCTGGTCGCCCGGCTGCCGCTGCCGCGCCCGCAGGGCGGCCCGGCCGTCCGGAGGGGCTGAGGTGGCCCCGTCCGACCCGACGTCAGGACTGCGGGCCGGACTGCGCGGCCTCACCACCCGGGGGCGCTCCTTCCTCGCCGCCGGCGTCACCGCGGTCGGCTGCGCCTACCTGCTCGACCAGGACGCGCTGCTGCGCGTCGGCGTGCTGCTCGCCGCGCTGCCGCTGGCCGCCGCGCTGATGGTCGCCAACACCCGCTACCGGGTGGCCAGCGGCCGCCGGCTGAGCCCGCGTCGCGCGGTGGCCGGCCAGGAGGCCCGGGTCCACCTGCGGGTCGACAACGTCTCCCGGGTGCCCACCGGGCTGCTGCTCCTGGAGGACAAGGTCCCGTACGTCCTCGGGCCGCGCCCGCGCTTCGTGCTGGACCGGGTCGAACCACGCGGCCACCGCGAGGTCTCCTACCGGGTCCGCTCCGACCTGCGCGGCCGCTACCCGCTCGGGCCGCTCCAGCTGCGGCTGTCCGACCCGTTCGGGATGTGCGAGGTGAACCGTTCCTTCTCCGCCTCCGACGTCCTCACCGTCGTCCCCCAGGTCCAGGCCCTGCCGCACGTGCGGTTGAGCGGCGAGTGGGGCGGCCAGGGCGAGAGCCGTGCCCGCACCCTGGCGCTGGCCGGCGACGACGACGTGATCCTGCGCGAGTACCGGCCCGGCGACGACCTGCGCCGGGTGCACTGGAAGTCCACCGCCCGGTACGGCGAGCTGATGGTGCGCCGCGAGGAGCAGCCGCAGCGGGCCCGGGCGACCGTCCTGCTGGACACCCGGGAGATCGGCCACCGGGGCAGCGGCCCCGCCTCCTCCTTCGAGTGGGCCGTGAGCTGCGCCGCCTCGGTCGCCGCGCACCTGCTGGAACGCGGCTACCAGACCCAACTGCTCACCGACACCGGCCAGTGGGTGCCCGGCCCCGGCGGCGGCAACACCGCGGCCGACGCCTCCGGGCTGATCCTGGACGCGCTCGCGGTGGCCGACCTGTCCGACGGCGGCGGCCTCTCCCGAGCCGAGGAGCCGCTGCGCGCCAGCGGCGAGGGACTGCTGGTCGCCGTGCTCGGCGAACTCGACGAGGCGCAGACCGCCCGGCTGGCCCGGCTGCGCAACCGCACCGGCGGGGCCGTCGCGTTCCTCCTCGACACCGGCACCTGGGCGGGCCTGCGGATGCTCGCCCCCAACACCGGCGGCGACGAGTTCCGCAACCGGGTCCGGCAGCTGCGCGAGGCCGGCTGGACCGTCCTGCCGGCCAGCTCCGGGGACTCCGTCCCGGACCTCTGGCAGGCCGCCGACGGCGCCAAGACGACCTCCCCCTACCGAGAAGAGACCGGCGCGTGACCACCCGGGCCAAACTGACCGTCTACTCGGCGCTGGCCACCGCCCTCGCGTCGCTCTGCCTGACCCCGCTGCTCACCACCAGGAGCTGGGTCACCCACGCCTTCCTGGTGATCGCGGTGATCGCGGCGGTCGGCGCGGGCCTGCGGCGGGCCCCGCTGTACCGCTGGACGGTGCCGGTCGGCCAGCTGCTGGTGCTGTTCCTGCTGATCCTGATCGGCTTCGCCGGCTCCGGCTCGCTGCTGGGCGGCGTGCTGCCCGGACCGTCCTCGCTGCACGCCCTCGACCACGTCGTCCGCTCCGGCCTGGACGACATCCAGGTGTACGCCATCCCGGCGCCGCCCAACCCGGGCCTGCGGCTGATCCTGGTCGCCGCGGTCGGCCTGGTCGCCGTCGTGGTGGACACCGTCGCGGTGACGTACCGGCGCTCGGCGCTGGCCGGGCTGCCGCTGCTGGCGCTGTACTCGGTCGGCAACGGGCTCTCCGGGGACCACGGCAGCTGGCTCTGGTTCGCCCTGGCGTCGGCCGGCTACCTGGTGCTGCTGTTCGCCGAGGGGCAGGACCGGGTCTCCCGCTGGGGCCGGGTCTTCCACGGCGGCTCGCGCGACTGGACGAGCTCCGGCCGGGTCAGCCCGGGCGGCCAGCAGGTCGGCGTCCTCGCGCTGGTCGCGGCGCTGCTGCTGCCGGTCGTCCTGCCGCACTGGGACTCCGGCCTGCTGAGCCCCGACTCCGGCGGGTCCTCGGGCAGGAGCTCCATCGGGTCGGCCACCAGCCTCGACCCGCTGGTCAGCCTGGAGTCGGCGGTCACCAAGCCCACCAACAACGAACTGCTCACCTACACCCTGGACAGCGAAATCGCCGACCAGGTCTACCTGCGCACCGGGGCACTGGACCAGTTCGACGGCACCAACTGGCGGCTCGGCAGCACCACGGTCAACGACCTCCCGTCCTCCTTCCCCGCCCCCGAGGGCCTGCGGGACGCCAACCTCCCCCGGATCGAGGGCGACTTCCAGATCAGCGACCGGCTGGAGAAGAGCTGGCTGCCGATGCCCTATCCGGCCGCCTCCGTCCAGGTCCCCAACCGGTCCGACTGGAAGCTCGACCCGCTCACCCGCACCGTCCTGCCGACCAACGACCGGGCGATCCGCGGCCTGCGCTACCACGTCAGCGCCCTGGACCTGCGGCCCACCGCGAACGAGCTGCGCACCGCCTCGACCGCGCCGCAGGACATCCGGGACCACTACACCGGCCTCCCCCAGGACCTCCCGCCGGTCGTCGCGCAGCAGGCCCACGAGGTCACCGCCAAGGCGACGAACGACTACGACCGGGCGATGGCGCTGGTGAACTGGTTCACCGGCCCGCAGTTCCAGTACGACACCGCGGTCAACGGCGGCACCGGCAGCAACGCGATCGCGGTCTTCCTGCGCGACCGCAAGGGCTTCTGCGTCCACTTCGCCTCCACCATGGCGGCGATGGCCCGCACCCTGAAGATCCCGTCCCGGGTGGCCGTCGGTTTCACCCCCGGCGACGCCAAGGGCGGCAACGTCTACTCGGTGACCGGCCGGATGTACCACGCCTGGCCCGAGCTGTACTTCTCGGGCTACGGCTGGCTGCGCTTCGAGCCCACCCCGAGCCGCGGCAACCAGCCGCGCTACACCGAGCAGTCCACCACCGCGACCACCGCGCCGTCCCAGCAGCCGACCGCCTCCGCGCAGAGCTCGGGGCCCGGCGCGGCGGCGCCCGTCAGCGAGGGGGGGGTCGGGTAGCCGCGCCGGCGGGGGGTGTGGGGCGTCAGGTGGCAGGGCGTCAGGAG
>NZ_JBHWIJ010000107.1:24296-24631 GCF_042732255.1 Kitasatospora sp. NPDC059803
GCCCCCCCCCCGCGCCCCCCCCCGCCGAGGGCCGCCGGCCGCCCCCCCCCCCCCCCGACAGCAAGGGCTGCGACGCGAAGCAGCGCCAGCTGGGTGAGTGCGGCGACAGGAGCAAGGCCGTCAGCAGTGCCGCCGAGGACTCCTGGCTGCTGTCCGGGCAGGTCCTGGGCAGCGCCGCCGTGGTGGTGCTGGTGATCGCGCTGCTGCTGGTGCCGATGCTCTGGCGGTCGGCGCTGCGCCGGCGCCGGCGCGGCGCCCGCGGCCGGCGCCCGCCCCCCCCGGGGCCCGCCCAACCCCACCCCCCCCCCCTGCAGGGCGCCAGCGCGCCTCGGGTC
>NZ_JBHWIJ010000107.1:24641-25219 GCF_042732255.1 Kitasatospora sp. NPDC059803
GTGGTCCCAGCGCCACCACCCCCACACCCCCCCGCCCCCCACCACCCCCCCCCCTGACAGGCCCGCAGGGCACCACACACTCGACTCCGCCTGGGACGTCGGAATTCCCCCGGACGAGTCACACACCCCGCGCTCGGCCGCCCGGCGGATCACCGAGAAGGCTGAGCTGGACGCGGACTCGGCGGCGGCGGCCGGTCGGCTGGCGCTGGCCACCGAACGGGTGCTCTACGCCCCGGCCGGCCAGGTCACCACCGCCCCGCTGTCGGCCGACGTCCGGACCGCCCGGCAGGGCCTGCGGGCCACCGCCAGCCGGGCCGGGCGAACCAGGGCGGTGCTGCTGCCGCCGTCCTCGGCCCAGCTGTGGTGGCGGATCTCCGACGCCCTGCGGGCGGCCCGGGAGGCGGTCGGCACCAGGGTCGGCCGGGTGTCCACCGCGGTCACCGGCCCGGTGCGGCGGGTGGTCTCCCGGCGCAAGCGCAAGCCGGAGTCCGAGCAGGACCCCGGGGAGTCCTGAGCGGGGCCCGAGCGAACGGGCCGTCGCGCGGATACGAGAACGCCGGGGCGGGCAGTCGATCGAC
>NZ_JBHWIJ010000108.1:0-25159 GCF_042732255.1 Kitasatospora sp. NPDC059803
GGCGCGACACCCCCACCGCCCGCCCCGGACCGCCGGGGCCTTCGGGCTTTCCAGCGGTAGCGGTGGGATTCGAACCCACGGTGAAGTTGCCCCCACACACGCTTTCGAGGCGTGCTCCTTTGGCCGCTCGGACACGCTACCGAGGGGAACTCTACCGGACGGGTGCGCGGTGACGAAATCCATAGGGCCGGGCGGCCGGCGGGGGACCCGGCGGCGGAAGTCGGCGCCGGACGTCAGCGGTGGGACTCGAAGAACTCGCGCAGCTGCTCGCCGCACTCGTCGGCGAGGACGCCCCAGACCACCTCGGGGCGGTGGTTGAGCCGGCGGTCGCGCATCACGTCGAAGAGCGAGCCGGCCGCGCCGGCCTTCTCGTCGAGGGCGCCGTAGACCACCCGGTCGATCCGGGACAGCACGATGGCGCCGGCGCACATCGTGCAGGGCTCCAGGGTGACGACCAGGGTGCAGCCGCTGAGCCGCCACTCCCCGACCCGTTCGGCCGCCTGCCGGATCGCGACCACCTCGGCGTGCGCGGTCGGGTCGCCGACCGCCTCGCGCTCGTTGTGGCCGCGCCCGATCACCTCGCCGTCCGGGCCCAGGACGAGCGCCCCGACCGGGACGTCGCCGGTGGCCGGCGCCAGGGCGGCCTCGGCGATGGCGAGGCGCATCGGCGCCGCCCAGCGGTCGCGGACCGGGTCGGGGCGGACGGGGGCGGGCAGGGGGGCGATGCGGGGGACGGCCTGCGGGGCGGATGCGGACTGCATGGCATCCAGTGTCGGGTATCCGGCGGTGGGCACTGGCCTGGTCACCGGCCTGGTCACCGCCCGCTACCGGACCGCCTCCAGGACCTCGCCGCAGCCGAGGGCCTCGGCGATCTCCTCCAGGGCGTCGCCCGGGACGGCGCCCTCGCCGCTGAGGGCGAGCAGCTCCTCGGCGGCCAGGCCGAACTCGGTGAGCAGGTGGGCGTCGCCGAGCGGGCCGACCGGGACGCCGCTGCGGGCGTCCTCGTCCTGCTCCTGCGCCTCCTCGTCCTCCTCCAGCTCGACGACCAGGTGGTCCAGGTCGCCGAACTCGCTCTCACCGGCCTGGTCGACCAGCTCGTCGGTGAGGACGGAGCCGTAGGAGCTGCGGGCGGCGGCGGCGCCGTCGGACACGAAGATCCGCGGGTCCTCCTCGCCGTCCACCCGGACGATGGCGAACCAGGCGTCCTCCTGTTCGATGAAGATCAGGACGCTGTCGTCGTCCTGCGTGGAGTCGCGGGCCAGTTCGGTCAGGTCGGCGAGGGTTTCGACGTCGTCGAGCTCCGTCTCGCTCACATCCCACCCGTCCTCGGTGCGAGCAAGCACTGCAGCGAAGTACGCCACCAGGGACACTCCCAAGATCTCGGTCTCGGCTGTCGGCGCGCTCGGGCAACGCGAAAATCTGGCCGCCCCCGCGCCAGAGGCGGTCCGCTCGTTCGGACCGTCCCATCGGAATCGTGACAGAAAGCCCGCCCTTGCGGGGGGTGTTCGGCAGCGCGTCTTTGCAGGTCGTGTCGGAAGGGCCGGCCGGCGGCCGGTGTGGCGCCGGCGCCACCGCCCGGGGCCCGCCGGATCCGGACCGGCCGGTCGGCGGAGCTGCGGGGGGAGCCGCGGGGGGAGCCGCGGGGGGAGCCGCGCCGGAACCGCTGCGGATCCTCGTCAGATCCGGAAGGTTCGCATCCGCATGGCTTCGCGCATCCGCCGTTCCTTGGTCCGCCGGGGCTGGACCCGCTCCCGGAGTTCGCGGGCCTCGGTGAGCTCGCGCAGGAAGACGGCCCGCCGCCTGCGGCGGTCCGCCTCGGTCTCCGGGGGGTCCTGTGGCGGGCCGGGGCGATTGCCCGACCGGCCTGCGGGCTCGTCCGCCGAGCCGTCCCCGGCGTTCGGGTTGCTCGTCATAAGACGTGACATTCCCAGATCAGCCCGGTTGATACCACAGGAGGCGCTTCCGTCCGGACATTCGCGGGGCGTCACGGCGCGATACAGCCGGGTGCACCCCGGCGACGGGGCGGTCGGCACGCGGCGAGTCGTACAGGCGTGCAGACCCGGGCTAACCTCGATACATGCGTCTCCACGTCGTCGACCACCCCCTGGTGGCCCACAAGCTCTCCACCCTGCGCGACGAGCGCACCGACTCGCCGACTTTCCGTCGCCTGACCGACGAGCTGGTGACCCTCCTCGCCTACGAGGCCACCCGGGACGTCCGCACCGACGAGGTGGAGATCACCACCCCCGTGGCGGTCACGCTCGGCACCCGCCTCAGCTACCCCCGCCCGCTGGTCGTGCCGATCCTGCGCGCCGGTCTCGGCATGCTGGACGGGATGACCCGACTGCTGCCGACCGCCGAGGTCGGCTTCCTCGGCATGGTGCGCAACGAGGAGACCCTGGAGGCCTCCACCTACGCCACCCGGATGCCGGACGACCTCTCCGGCCGCCAGGTCTACGTGCTCGACCCGATGCTGGCCACCGGCGGCACCCTCGTCGTGGCGATCAAGATGCTGATCGAGCGCGGCGCCACCGACGTCACCGCCGTGGTGCTGCTGGCCGCGCCCGAGGGCGTCGAGGTGATGAAGCGCGAGCTGGCCGGCCTGCCGGTCACCGTGGTCACCGCCGCCCTGGACGAGCGGCTCAACGAGAACGGCTACATCGTGCCCGGCCTCGGCGACGCGGGCGACCGCCTGTACGGCACCGCCGGCTGAGCGGATCCCCCGAACGGACGAGAGCCCCCCGGCGCGGTGCCGGGGGGCTCTCCTGTTGCGCGGGACGACCGGCCTCAGCAGCTGCCGGTGGCGGTCGGGGTGGGGGACGGCTTGGTCGCGAGGGCGAGGGCGGCGGCCGCCTGGGTCTCGTCCAGCAGGGCGTTGTAGCTGTCGCCGACCACGAAGTCCACGGTGCCGTCGGTACGGGCGTCGGCGGTGGTGGTGGCCCCGGCGATCTGCGAGCCGAGCAGGGTGGCGGCGCCGGCGCCGGCCGGGCCGGCGATCACCTGGGCGGTGCCGGGCACCTTCTTGTCCAGTTCGGCCGGGGCGTTGCCGACCTTGCCGATGGTGAAGCCGCGCTTCTTGAGCTCCTCGGCGGTCCGGCCGGCCAGGCCGCCCTTGGTGGTGGCGTTGTAGACGTTCACCGTGACGCCGGCCGGCTGCGGGATCGCGTGCGGGTCGCCCGGGGCGGCGGGCGCGCCGGAGCCGGTGGGCGCACCGGGCGTGGCGCCCGGGGAGGGGGCGGCCAGCGGCTTGCCCGACGGGGTCACGCAGGCCTGGGCGGAGGAGTTCTTGTTCTTCCCGCTGAAGATGTCGTAGAGCTGGACGCCACCGAGGCCGATCAGGGCCAGGGCGAGCAGGCTCGCGAGCCCGGAGATCACCTTGCGGCTCTTCCTCGGGGGCCGGCCGAGTCGTGGATAGGCGTTGCCGGTGACGCGGTACTGCTTCCCCTTGAGGCCTTGGGGAGTCAACATGCTCACGGTTTGTCTCCCCCTCGTGCCAGGGCGGGGTCGGGATGACGGATCGGCTGGTGCGAGTGGATCCCGTGGTGCGGGCGGATCCCCTGGTCGCGGCCGTAGTCAGCAGCGTAGTGCCGTCCGGCTGCGAAGGTACTAAATGATCATCATCTGGAGTACGCCGGTACCCGAAAGGAGGTACCCGGGTACGCGCGGACCGCCCTCCGCCGGGTGGCGAGGGGGCGGTCCAGGAGCCCGTGCAGAGGGTCCGTCATTCCATTTCGAGGACCCGGGCGTGCAGCACCTGGCGCTGCTGCAGTGCGGCCCGCACCGCCCGGTGCAGTCCGTCCTCCAGGTACAGGTCGCCGCGCCACTTCACCACGTGCGCGAAGAGGTCCCCGTAGAAGGTCGAGTCCTCGGCGAGCAGGGTTTCGAGGTCGAGTTGCCCCTTGGTGGTCACCAGCTGGTCGAGCCGCACCGGGCGTGGGGCGACGTCAGCCCACTGTCGGGTGCTCGTCCGGCCGTGATCCGGGTACGGCCGCCCATTGCCGATGCGCTTGAAGATCACACGGAAAGCCTACCGTTTGGGCGGCGGATGGCGCAGCCGCCGCGACGCCGCCACGCGCTCGGGTGTGAGCTGCGGGAGGGTGATTGCGGCTGTTTGATGGGAAATGTCGCGAACATCGCCGGGTTCCGATCGGGACACGGCCCGCCCGGGACCGGGTTCCGGGCCCGCCCCGCCTCCCCGCACCGCCCAGGAGAGTGCCCCGATGTCCTCCGCCCTCACCCCGTCGGCCGTCCGGGAGATCGCCGACGGGTACGCCTTCACCGGGCCCGCCCTCGACCTCGGCGCGGTGCTGCTGGACGGCACCGCCTACCCGGACGCCCAGGTGCGCATCCCGCTCGGGGTGCTCAACCGGCACGGGCTGGTCGCTGGCGCCACCGGCACCGGCAAGACCAAGACCCTCCAGCTGATCGCCGAACAGCTCTCCGCCCAGGGCGTGCCGGTGTTCCTCGCCGACGTCAAGGGGGACGTCTCCGGCGTCGCCGCGCCCGGCGCGCCGAGCGAGCGCACCGCCGCCCGCGCGGCCGAGGTCGGACAGCAGTGGACCCCGCAGGGCTGCCCGGTCGAGTTCTACTCGCTCGGCGGCCAGGGCGCCGGGATCCCGATCCGCGCCACCGTCACCAGCTTCGGGCCGCTGCTGCTCGCCAAGGTGCTCGACCTGAACGAGACCCAGGAGTCCTCGCTCAGCCTGGTGTTCCACTACGCCGACACCAAGGGCCTGGAGCTGTACGACCTCAAGGACCTCACCGCCGTCATCGCCTTCCTCGCCTCGCCCGAGGGCAAGGAGGAGCTGAGGACCATCGGCGGTCTCTCGTCGGCCACCGCCGGGGTGATCCTGCGCGCGCTCACCCTGCTGGAGAACGAGGGCGCCGGGGCGTTCTTCGGCGAGCCCGAGTTCGACACCGCCGAACTGCTGCGGACCGCCCCGGACGGCCGGGGCGTCGTCTCGGTGCTGGAACTGCCCGCCGTCCAGGACCGGCCGCGGCTGTTCTCCACCTTCCTGATGTGGCTGCTCGCCGACCTCTACCAGGAACTGCCCGAGGTCGGCGACCTGGACAAGCCCAAGCTGGTGTTCTTCTTCGACGAGGCGCACCTGCTGTTCAAGGGCGCCTCCAAGGCCTTCCTGGAGGCCATCACCCAGACCGTCCGGCTGATCCGCTCGAAGGCCGTGGGCATCTTCTTCGTCACCCAATCCCCGCGCGACGTCCCCTCCGACGTGCTCGCGCAGCTGGGCAACCGGGTGCAGCACGCGCTGCGCGCCTTCACCCCGGACGACGCCAAGGCGCTCAAGGCCACCGTCTCGACCTTCCCGCGCTCCTCCTACGACCTCGGCGCGGTGCTCACCTCGCTCGGCACCGGCGAGGCCGTGGTGACGGTGCTCTCCGAGAAGGGCGCGCCGACGCCGGTCGCGGCCACCCGGCTGCGGGCGCCGCAGTCCCTGATGGGGCCGATCGAGGCGGGCGCGCTGCGGGCCGTCGTCGACGCCTCGCCGCTGACGGCGCGCTACCGGGACGCGATCGACCGGGAGTCGGCGTACGAGAAGCTGGCGGCGCGGGCAGCGCGGGCGCCCAGGCCGGAGGCCGCCGCACCGGCCAGGGTGCCGAAGGAGCGGGAGCCCGCCCCGCGGCGGGAGGAGCCGAAGGGGGCGGGCGGGCTGCTCGATTCGCTGCTCAGCAACCCGACGGTGAAGTCCCTGGCGCGTTCGGCCGGGAAGCAGCTCGGGCAGGAGATCTCGCGCAGCCTGTTCGGGACGTCCAAGCGGCGGCGGTAGCGGCCGGGCCCCGCGGTGCCTACCCGGCCAGGGCGGCGCCGATCCGGTCGAGCGAGGACAGCCGCATCAGGCCGTAGTTGTAGAACTCGACCTCGGGGACGCCCAGTTCGCGCAGGGTCGCGATCTTGGCGGCGAGGTTCGCCGGACCGTCGCAGTCCGAGGCCATCGGCCGCAGGATCACCGCCATGTCCTGCGGGCGGACGCCGTGCAGGGCGAACGCGGCGATCTTCTCCCGGACGGCCTCCGGGGTCTTCGCGTAGCCGAGCGTCTCGATCTGGTCGGTCGCCTTGGCGAGCGCGGGCAGGTCGATGCCGGACAGCCAGCCCTTGCCCGGGCCGGCGCCGTCCATGAAGCTCAGCCGCATGCCGTGGCGCCGGGCCTCCTCGGTCAGTTCGGCGGCCAGCGTGGTGACGCTGGTGGTGGCGGCGTCCAGGTAGGCGGCCAGGGCGCCGTCCGCGATCGCGCTCAGGTCGGCGGGCTCGGCGGCGGCCGCCTCGTCGGCCAGCCGGCGGCGCAGCTCGGTGCGGACGGCCTCCGCGACCTCCTCCGCCGGGACGCCCGTGCGGGTGGCGGCGGCGCGGCAGTGCGGGCAGAAGCAGATGCCGAGCAGCGCCTCGGCGCCCGCGCCCAGTTCCTCGAAGTAGCGCTCGTGGTGGTAGCCGTGGCGCAGCCCGTGGAAGTGCAGGGACTCGGCCCGGATCGCGTCCACGCCGTACCGGGCCAGCTCGGCGACCAGGGTCCGCGCGTACTCCCGGACCTCCGGGGCGGCCGGGCAGAGCTCGGTGAGGTGGCGGTCGCCGAAGGCGTTGGCCGGGGCGCAGTCCGGGTGGGCGAAGCCGAGCCGGTCGTTGTGGCAGAACACCGTCCAGGCGTGCAGCTTCAGCCCCCGGCGGCGGGTCTCGGCGGCGGCCTCGGCGAAGGGGTCGCGGTCGCCGATCGCGGTGGACGGGGCGGGCGCGAGCCGGCGGCCCCGCCAGCGGGCCGGATCGGGGCGGAAGTACGCCGCGCCCGGCTCCAGGTAGCGGATCACCCGGCGGGGGTTGTGCGGGAAGACGTCCCGGGCCTCGTGGTAGACCGAGGCGAGGGTGACGCCGCCGACCCCGGCGCGGTCGGTGAGGTTGCCGAAGAAGGTGTCGGCGCCCTCGTCGAGCAGGTCGGTGGCGAAGGCGAGGACGGACGACTCCACGGTGCGGCTCCGGAGCTGGGGGCGGGTGCGCTGTCCACGCTAGCCGCAGGGGCCGGATTGGTCTATACCTGGCGATTTGAGCGGACCGGGCCCGAACGAGGGGCGACCGGATCGGGGCGGCCGGACCGGACGGGCACCCCACTACAGTGAGCCGTGTCCGACAGACCGTGTCCGACAGGCCGTGCCCGTCGGACCGTGTTCTTCAGCGTCCTTCAGCCCGAGGCCGTCCACGGCCCGTTGAGAGGTGACCACCCCATGAGCGTTCGCCCGCCGCTGCCGTACGACTTCCTGCCGCAGGTGCCGTCCTTCCCGCTGACCAGCCAGGACATCGCCGACGGCGGCACACTGGACGGGGAGTTCAGCCACGCCGGCGGCAACCGGTCGCCGCAACTGGCCTGGTCGGGGCTGCCCGAGGGCACCCGGAGCATCGCCGTCACCTGCTACGACCCGGACGCGCCCACCGGCTCCGGCTGGTGGCACTGGCTCGCCCTCAACCTGCCCGCCGACACGCTCGAACTGCCGCGCGGCGCCGGCTCCTCGGACGACGACCTGCCCGGCGCGGCCTCCTTCCACGGCCGCAACGACTTCCCCGGCCACCAGTACGACGGCGCCGCCCCGCCGCCCGGCGCCCCGCACCGGTACGTCTTCGCGGTGCACGCCCTGGACGTCGAGAAGCTGGACGTCTCCGCCGACACCCCGGCGGCCCAGATCGGCTTCCACCTGACCTTCCACACGCTGGGGCGGGCGCTGCTCACCGCCGAGTACGGGGTCTGAGCGCGGTGGGCCACGATCCGGTCGAGGTCTGGCGGCTGCCCGAGGAGGACCGGTCGGCCGGTCGCAGGGCCGTGGCCTGGACGGTCGGGCCGGCCGGGGAACTGGCCCTCCTGGTGGTGCCGGAGCAGCACCTGGCGCCGGCCGGATCCTGGCCGCCGGTCCGGCTGCCGTTCGACGGCGAGGTGGTCGTGGCCGCGCCGCAGGGGGAGTGGCGGGTGCCGCTGTCCGGCGTCTCCTGCTCGCCCGACCACCTCGGGCTGCTGCCGGGCGGCCGGGTGCTGCTGGCCGGGTACCGGGCCGAGCAGGACGGGGAGGAATGGCTGCCCAACGCGGCCGTGTACGGCGCGGACGGGGCGCTCGAACGGGAGCTCGCGCTCGGTGACGACGTCCAGGTGCTGGTGACCGACCTGGACGGCCGGATCTGGATGGCCTACGGGGACGAGGGCATCTACGGCGACCACCCGATGGCGGCCGCCGGGTTGCGGGCCGCCGACACCCGGGGCCGGGTGGTGTGGAGCCCGGACAAGCTGCCGTCCTACCCGCTGGAGGGCCTGGCCGGCGCGACCGACGGCCGGAGCGCCTGGCTGGCCTGGTACCCGAGCTCGTCGGTCAGCCACCTCACCCGGATCGACGCGGTCGACCGGCCGTCGACCACCGTGCCGTGCCCGGTCCGGCTGCCGGTCGGCTTCGCGATCCGCGGCGGGCAGGGCGTCTTCCTTTCCAGCGGTGGAGAGTTGACCTGGTACCAGCTGATCGGCAAGGAGTGGAAGCAGACCCGGCGCCGGCAGCTGAGCGTGCCCGGCGCGCTCGACCGGGTGCGGGCGCACGGCCGGGACGGCGCGCTGTGGTTCCGCGCGGGGGACTGCTGGTACCGGATCGAGGCTTAGGGCCTGCCCGGCGGATCCTGCCGGGCGGGCCCTAGTGTCCTGAGTCTTGAATTTCATTCATAAATATAGACTTGGCCTATGGCGCGGACGGGTCGACCAAAGGTCGAGTTGGTGTTGTCGGACGACGAGCGGGCCGCCCTGGAGGGGTGGGTGCGTCGCCGGTCGACGCCGCAGGCCTGGGCTTTGCGGTGTCGGATCATCCTGGAGTGCGCGAGCGGCGCGTCGAACAAGGACGTCGCGGAGCGGCTGGGATCGACCCCGCACGCGGTCGGCCGGTGGCGCGCCCGGTTCGTCGAGCACCGGATCGCCGGCCTGGGCGACATGCCCAGGTCGGGCGGCCCCCGCACGGTGACCGACGAGCAGGTGGCCGACCTGGTCGCCAAGACCCTGGAACGCACCCCGAAGGACGCCACGCACTGGTCGACCCGGTCGATGGCCAGGGAGACCGGCCTGTCGCAGTCCACCGTGTCACGGGTCTGGCGCGCGTTCGGACTGCAGCCGCACCGCGCCGAGACCTTCAAGCTGTCCACCGACCCGTACTTCGTGGACAAGGTCCACGACGTGGTCGGCCTCTACCTCGACCCGCCCGAGCGGGCCCTGGTGTTCTGCGTGGACGAAAAATCCCAGATCCAGGCGCTCGACCGGTCCCAGCCGGTGCTGCCGATGATGCCGGGCGTGCCGCAGCGGATGACCGCCGACTACGTCCGCCACGGCACCACCACGCTGTTCGCCGCACTCGAGGTCGCCACCGGCAAGGTCATCGGCTCGCTTCACCGCCGCCACCGGGCCGAGGAGTTCAAGAAGTTCCTGCTCCGGCTGGACAGGGAGGTCCCCGAGGGGCTGGACGTTCACCTGGTGCTGGACAACTACGCCACCCACAAGACCCCGGCGATCAAGACCTGGCTGGTGACGCATCCCCGGTTCCACCTGCACTTCACCCCGACCGGCTCGTCATGGCTGAACCTGGTCGAGCGCTGGTTCGCCGAGCTGACGAACAAGCAGATACGGCGAGGCGTCCACAAGTCCGTCCAGGCCCTCGAAGCCGACATCCGTGACTGGATCGCCACCTGGAACACCGACCCGAAGCCCTACGTCTGGACCAAGACCGCCGACGAGATCCTCGAACGCCTCGCCGGATATCTGAAGCGAATTCCAGACTCAGGACACTAGCCGCCCGCGCGGGTGGCCCGGTCGGCGCGGGCGGCCAGGGTGCGTAGGTGGGTGATCAGCTCCGGCGGCTCGTGCACCTCGAACTCGCAGTCCAGCGTCAGCAGCCGTACCGCCGTCCACTCCAGGGAGTCCGTGCGGGAGCGCAGCCGGCAGCGGTGCTCGTCGATCGGCTCGATCTCGGAGTCGCCCCGGTCGAAGTGCCGCCGGACGTTCGCGGCCGGGGCGTGCACGGTGGCGACCACGGCGCGGGCCGGTGACTGGCGGCGCAGCTTGCCCGCCACGTACGCGGCGGCGTCCTCGGCCGGGAGCGGGCGCGGGGTGAAGTGGGCGCCGGTGGCGCGGGGTTCGCTGAGGCGGTCGACGCGGAAGAGCCGCCAGTCGTCCCGGTCCAGGTCGTAGCCGACCAGGTACCAGCGGCGGCCGGCCGAGACCAGCCGTTCGGGTTCGACGTTGCGTCTGGTCTCGGCGCCGTCGCCGGCCCGGTAGGCGAAGCGCAGCCGTTCCCGGTTGGTGACGGCGCCGGCGAGCACGGTGAGGTCGTCCGGGTCGACGGTCGGGCCGTCGCCGGTGAGCAGTGGCATGGTGGCGGTGTTGAGCGCGCCCACCCGGTGCCGCAGGCGGCCCGGCAGCACCTGGAGCAGCTTGGCGAGGGCGCGGACCGAGGCCTCCTCTATGCCGACCACCGCGTGCCCGGCGGCCGCCCGCAGTCCGACCGCGATGGCGACGGCCTCCTCGTCGTCCAGCAGCAGCGGCGGCATCGCCGTCCCCGCGACCAGCCGGTAGCCGCCGACCGCGCCCATGGTGGCCTGCACCGGGTAGCCGAGGTCGCGCAGCCGGTCGATGTCGCGCCGGATCGTCCGGGGGCTGACACCGAGCCGTTCGGCGAGTTCGCTGCCGGGCCACTCGCGCGGGGTCTGCAGCAGGGACAGCAGGTTCAGCAGCCGTGCGGGGGTGTCCGTCATGCCGTCCAGGATGCCGGACAACTGGGACAGGATCTGACCTACATGCCCCGTACCCTCGTGGACGTGCCGACGAGCAGTGCGAGCAGCGCGAGCAGGACGAGCAGGACGAGCAGGACGAATGAGGAGTACCGAATGAAGACCGCGGACGCGGACCGACGGAGGTGGATCGCGCTGGCGATCGTGATGGTCGCCTCCTTCATGGACCTGGTGGACGTCACCATCGTCAACATCGCCATCCCCAGCATCCAGGAGGACACCGGCGCCTCCTTCAGCGCCATCCAGTGGGTCACCGGCGGCTACGCGCTGGCCTTCGCGATCGGGCTGATCACCGGTGGCCGGCTGGGCGACATCTACGGCCGCAAGCGGCTGTTCCTGATCGGCATCGGCGGGTTCACCGTGGCGTCCGCGCTGTGCGGCCTGGCCTCCGGCCCCGAGATGCTGGTCGGGATGCGGGTGCTGCAGGGCGGCACGGCGGCCATGATGGTGCCGCAGGTGCTGTCGATCATCCACGCGACCTTCCCGGCGGAGGAGCGCGGCAAGGTGTTCGGCATGTTCGGCGCGGTGGTCGGGCTGGGCGCCGTCTCCGGGCCGCTGATCGGCGCGCTGCTCACCGAGTGGGACCTGTTCGGCCTGGCCTGGCGCCCGATCTTCCTGATCAACCTGCCGGTCGGCATCGCCGGGCTGCTGCTCGGGCGCCGCTTCATCGACGAGTCGAAGGCCGAGCGGGCGCTCAAGCTGGACCTGGTCGGGGTGGCGCTGGCGAGCGTCGGCCTGCTGATGCTGATCTACCCGCTGACGCACGGGCGGGAGGCCGGCTGGCCGCTCTGGGGCTACCTGTCGATGGCCGGCAGCCTGGTGGTGTTCGCGCTGTTCGTGGCGTACGAGAAGGCCAAGACGCGGCGGGACGGCTCGCCGCTGGTCGAGCTGTCGCTGTTCCGGGTGAAGAGCTTCGCGGCCGGCATCGGCGTGCAGCTGGCCTTCGGCGTGGTCTGCGGGATCTTCTTCCTGGTCTGGACGCTGTACATGCAGCTGGGCCTCGGCTGGAGCCCGCTCAAGGCCGGCTCCACCGGCATCCCGTTCTCGCTCGCCGTCTCGGCCGCGGCCGGGCTGTCCGTGCAGAAGCTGGTGCCCCGGTTCGGACGCCGGGTGCTCCAGACCGGCGCGCTGGTGATGGCGGCGGGTGTGCTGACGTACATCTGGGAGGCGGACCGGTACGGGACGGCGATCGCGCCCTGGCAGATGGCGCTGCCGCTGGTGGTGATGGGCCTGGGGATGGGCCTGATCGTCGCGCCGATCACCGACGCGATCCTGGCGGAGGTGCCGCGCGCGCACGCCGGTTCGGCGTCGGGGCTGATCAACACCGTCCAGCAGATGGGGAACGCGCTGGGGCTCGCGCTGGTGTCGGTGGCCTTCTTCGGGGCGATGGACGACGTGGTCGCGCCGGAGGCGATGGGCACCGCGTTCGGCGGGGCGTTCGTCCACGCGATGTGGTGGGTCGCGGGGGCGCTGCTGGTGGTGTTCCTGCTGATGTTCGCGCTGCCGCGGCGCAAGGCGGTCGCGCCGGCCGGCGCGGATGCGGTGGGTGCGGTGGACGCGCCGGCGACGGCGGGTGCGGCGGATCCGACGGACGAGCGGGAGCCCGTCCTGGCCTGACGGGCACTGCTGAGGGGGCCCCGGGCGGGGGGGGGGGGGGGGGGCGCGGGCGGGGGGGGGGGGGCGCGGGGGGTGGGGGGAGGGGGGGGGGCGCGGGGGGGGGGGGGGCCCCCCCCCCCCCCCCTCGACGCATCCTGGGAGGCCATGGACCGTACGGCGGTGGACTCCTCGGCGGCTCGGCAACGGCCCCCGGCGGGGCCGGCCGGGCGACCGGCTTTCAGCGCGCCCCGGCCGTGCTCACCGCCGTCGTCCGGGTCGTGGTCTTCGCCGCGGACTTGGCCTCCTTCGCGGCGCGCTTCATCTCCTGCTTGAACTCCCGTACCAGGTCGAGGGATTCGGGCCCGGTGATGTCGGCGACCGAGCGGTGCGCGCCCTCCTCGCCGTACGCTCCGGCCGCCTCGCGCCAGCCCTCCGGCCGCACGCCGTACTGCTTGCCGAGCAGGGCCAGGAAGATCTGCGACTTCTGTTTGCCGAAACCGGGCAGGGCGTTGAGGCGGCTGAGCAGTTCCTTGCCGGTGCGGGTGTCCTTCCAGAGCGCGGCGGCGTCGGCGTCGTACTGCGCCACCAGGAACTGGCAGAGCTGCTGGACCCGTTTGGCCATCGCGGCCGGGTAGCGGTGCACGGCGGGCTTCGCGGACAGGAGGGCGACGAACTCCTCCGGGTTGTACACGGCGATCTCCCGGGCGTCCAGGTCGTTGCGTCCGAGCCGCTGGGCGATGGTCAGCGGACCGGTGAACGCCCATTCCATCGGCACCTGTTGGTCAAGCAACATGCCGACGAGCGCGGCCAGCGCACTCCGTCCGAGCAGTTCGTCGGCCTCGGGCTGCTGTGCGAGCCGGACGGTGACGTTCATGGGCTTGCCCTCCTCGGAGTTGACGTCGGGTCGGCGCCCAGTCTGGTGGACGGGGCGGGGGCGGAGGCGGTCAACACGCCCGTAGCAGGGGAAGTCTTGGTGTTCCAGGGCCTTGGCGTAGCTGGCTTGTTCGTTGGCGGAGCGACCGCCTGAGACACCCGATCCGGCGGTCGGGAGAGCCGACGGAGTACTTTTTGCCCGCGTCGGGCGGCGAAGAGGAGGGCGGCGCGGGCAGGTTGGAGGCGGCTGGTCATCTTGTATGACTGTTTCCGTTGCGCCGGTGCGGCGGCCTGTCGGCGGGCCATTCTTGGTGCAATCGACGCGTCCAGAAAGGCTCGCCCGCCGTGACCCAGCCGTTCGAACTGCCGTCCTTCTACCTGCCGCACCCGGCACGCCTCAACCCCCATCTGGACGAGGCCCGGGCCCATTCCTCCGTCTGGGCACGGGAGATGGGCATGCTGGAGGGCTCCGGCATCTGGGACCAGGCCGACCTGGACGCCCACGACTACGGCCTGCTCTGCGCCTACACCCACCCCGACGCCTCCGCCGAGGCGCTCTCGCTGGTCACCGACTGGTACGTGTGGGTCTTCTTCTTCGACGACCACTTCCTCGACATGTTCAAGCGCAGCAACGACCGCGAGGCCGGCAAGGCGCACCTCGACCGGCTGCCGCTGTTCATGCCGGCCGACCCGGCCACCCCGATGCCGGAGCCGGAGAACCCGGTCGAGGCGGGCCTGGCCGACCTGTGGCGGCGCACCGTGCCGGTGATGGGCGAGGACTGGCGGATCCGCTTCGCCGAGAGCACCCGCAACCTGCTCAACGAGTCGCTCTGGGAGCTCGCCAACATCAACGCCGGCCGGATCTCCAACCCGGTCGAGTACATCGAGATGCGCCGCAAGGTGGGCGGCGCGCCCTGGTCCGCCCAACTGGTCGAGTACGCGGCCGGCGCCGAGGTCCCGAAGGAGGTCTCCGGCTCGCGCGCGCTGCGGGTGCTGATGGACGCCTTCTCGGACGGCGTGCACCTGCGCAACGACATCTTCTCCTACCAACGGGAGGTGGAGGACGAGGGCGAGCTGAGCAACGGCATCCTGGTGCTGGAGAAGTTCCTGGAGTGCTCCACCCAAGAGGCCGCCGAGGCGGTCAACGACCTGCTCACCTCGCGGCTCCAGCAGTTCGAGAACACCGTGTTCACCGAACTGCCCGTGCTGTTCGCCGAGACCGGGCTCGCCCCCGAGGGCCGCGCCCGGGTGCTGGCGTACGTCAAGGGCCTCCAGGACTGGCAGTCCGGCGGCCACGAGTGGCACATGCGCTCCAGCCGGTACATGAACGGCGGTGGTGCGGCGGCCGGTTCGGGCGGCCGCGTCGCGGCGGGAACGGGCGGCGCGCTGCCCGGCGCCGGCAACTGGTGGGACCCGTTCGCGATCGGCGGGGTGGGCACCTCGGCGCTGGACATCCTGCGCAGCGGGGCGATGGGCGGCGGTGGACCTGCGGCCAGTCCGGTCGGCCCGGGCGGCGTCGGACCGGCCGTCCGGCGGGCCCGGTCGCACGGCCACCTGCCGTACCAGCCCGTCGGGCCGTCCCGACTGCCCGAGTTCAAGCTGCCGTTCGAGGCCACCCTGAACCCGCACCTGGGCGGCGCGCGGGAGCGGGTGATCGAGTGGGCCGAGCGGATGGGCCTGCTGGCGGAGCAGCCCGGCATCCCCGGATCCGGCATCTGGGACGCCGCGTCCATGCGGGACTACGACCTCCCGCTCTGCGCGGCCGGCATCCACCCGAACGCCACCGCAGACCAACTCGACGTCTCCTCAGCCTGGTTGGCCTGGGGGACCTGGGCCGACGACTACTACCCGGTGGTCTTCGGACGCACCCGCGACCTGGCCGGCGCCAAGCTCGCCAACGAGCGGCTCCCGCTGTTCATGCCGGTGGACGGCAGCCCCGCACCCGAGCCCGCCAACGCCCTGGAACGCGGCCTCGCCGACATCTGGGAGCGCACCGCCGGCCCGATGACGGCGGACGCCCGGCGGACGTTCCGCCAGACCGTCGAGGACATGACCGCGAGCTGGATCTGGGAGCTCAACAACCAGGTGCAGAACCGGATTCCGGACCCGGTGGACTACCTGGAGATGCGCCGCGCCACCTTCGGCTCCGACCTCACCATGAGCCTGAGCCGGCTCGCCCACGGGAAGGCCGTGCCGCCCGGGGTGCACGAGCACGGCTCGATGCGTTCGCTGGAGAACTCGGCCGCGGACTACGCGTGCATGATGAACGACCTGTTCTCGTACCAGAAGGAGGTCGAGTACGAGGGCGAGGTGCACAACGCCGTCCTGGTGGTGCAGAACTTCTTCAACTGCGACTACCCGTCGGCGGTCCGGATCGTCGACGACCTGATGCACTCCCGGCTGGACCAGTTCCAGCACGTCGCGGCGAAGGAACTCCCCGTCCTGTACGACGACTTCGCGCTGGAGCCGGAAGCGCGGGAGCTGCTGGACGGGTACGTGAAGGAGCTGGAGCACTGGCTCGCGGGCATCCTGGTCTGGCACCGGGACTGCCGCCGGTACCGCGAGGAGGACCTGCTGCGGCACTTCGGCGCGGAGCGGCAGCTCAGGGCGGGGGCGGCGGTCGAGGAACTGCCCGCGCCCGCCACGGTGCCGCTCGGCCCGACCGGCCTGGGCACGGCCTCGCTGCGCCCGCCGCTGGCCGGCGCGGCTCCGGCTGCCGGGGTGGCGACCCTGGGCTGACCGGAGGGTGCTGTGGACCACCGCGCCGCCCGCACCACCGGCCGGCCGCCCCGGCGGCCCGGTCGGGGGTGCGGGCGGCGCGGTCGGTCCGGGGCCGGGGTACGTCGGGGCCCGGGCGCCGAGTCGGAACTGACGCCCCGTCAACTGGCAGGCCGGGCCTGCCGAGTGGCCTCGATGCCGTCCAGGATCAGCCGGATGCCGTTGGTGAAGCCGCTGTCGCGGGAGCCGTCGGTCACCCCATTGGCGTCGGTGGTGTAGAGGCGGTGCAGGCGCGGGAAGTCCCGGGTGGCCTCGATGATGGCGGGCAGGAGTTCGTCCATCCAGCCCTGCTCCTCCCGGCCGTGCCGGGCCAGTGCGCTCAGCCAGGAGGCCTCCACGCTGGCCGTCCCGATGACATAGCCGAGCAGGGCCCTCATCGCGTCGCTGGCCTCCATCGGGGTGAAGCCGGCTGCCTCCAGGAAGGTGAGCAGGGCCTCGGAGAGGCGCATCCAGTTCGGCCCGAAGTAGACGAGCCCCAGGTCGCCGATCACCGACACCATCCACGGGTGGCGCAGGATGACCTGGCGCACGCTGCCCGCGCACTCGGCGACGGTGGCGCGCCAGTCTGCCGGGTTCGTGTCGGTGACCGCCGGGATCCAGATCTTGCCGAACACCTCGTCGACGGCCAGGGCGAGTAGTTCGTCCTTGTTGGCGACGTGGGTGTACATCGAGGTGGCGCCGGCGTTGAGGCGGGCGCCGAGCTTGCGCATGCTCAGGGCTTCGATGCCGTCGCTGTCCAGGATGGCGAGTGCCTCCGCGACGATCTGGGCCCGGCTGAGCGCCGGTTGCTCGCGCCGGGGGCGCTCGGGGCGGCTCCACGGTGTCCCGGGCGCGTCCTTCGACCTGGCCGGCATCCGGCCCTCCTCTCGGTCTTCGCCCGCCTGTGCTCGGCTCGGCTGCTCCGTTCAGCATAAGCCGCGCCGCACACCGTACGGCTTTGCGAACACTGTGCGGTCTACGTACAGTGTGTGGCGTCCGCACAGTGTGCGGAGCGAGGTGCACCGCGGCCGTGGGGACGGTCCGCGGTGCACCCGCGACGACTTCCGTCCGGCTACGGCCGGCGCGCTCACTTCGAAGGGGGACCGCGGTGGACCGACATCCGCGCCGCTGGCTCATCCTGGTCGTGCTCTGTCTCAGCAGCCTGGTGCTGGTGGTCGACAACATGGTGCTCACGGTGTCCATCCCGCAGATCGCGGCGGACCTCGGGGCCGGGGCCGAGGACATCCAGTGGATCATCGACTCGTACATCCTGGTCTTCGCCGGGCTGCTGCTCACCTCGGGCAGCCTCTCCGACCGGTTCGGCCGGCGGAAGATGATGATCATCGGGCTGGTGGTGTTCGGCGCCGCCTCCCTGGTCGCGGCCGTCGCCGACAGCCCCGGCCAGCTCATCGCCGGACGCGTGCTGATGGGCGTGGGCGGAGCCCTGGTCATGCCGAGCACGCTCTCCATCCTGATCACCGTCTTCGACGACGAGGAACGGCCCAAGGCGATCGCCGCGTGGAGCGCGGTGGCCATGATCGGCATGATCGGCGGGCCGGTGCTCGGCGGTGCGCTGATCGCGCACTTCTGGTGGGGCGCGGTCTTCCTGCTCAACGTGCCGGTCGCAGTGGTCGCCGTCATCGCGGCGGTCGTGCTGATGCCGGAGTCCAGAGGGCCGTGGCGCCGGCCCGACCTGCCCGGCATGGTGCTCTCGATGACCGGGATGACCGCGCTGGTCTGGTCGATCACCGTGCTGCCCCGGGACGGCATCACCAGCCCCGGCACGCTCGGCACGCTCCTCGTCGGGGTGCTCGCGCTGACCGGGTTCGCCGTCCGCCAGGTCCGGACCGACTCGCCGATGGTCCCGCTCAAGCTGTTCCGCAACCGGGTGTTCACCGGGGCCAGCTTCTCGCTCGTCCTGCTGACCTTCGCCACCGGCGGCCTGATGCTGGTCCTCACCCAGTACCTGCAGTTCGTGCTGAAGTTCTCGGCCACCGACACCGGCCTGGCGTTCCTCCCGCTGGCCGTCGCCTCGCTGGTGTTCAACGCCATCGGCGCCGTGCTCAGCAAGAAGGTCGCCCCGCGGGTGACGACCTCGGCCGGCATGCTGATCATCGCGGCCGGGTTCGGGCTGCTGGCCACGCTCTCGGTCGGCGACGGCTTCGCCAAGGTCGCCCTGGCCATGCTGGTGCTGGGCGCCGGCTCCGGCCTCGCGATGCCGGCCGCGTCCAACGCGCTGATGGGCGCGATCCCCGGCGAGCACGCCGGCGTCGGCTCCGCGCTCAACGACACCATCCAGCAGTCCGGTTCCGCGCTGGGCGTGGCCATCCTCGGCGCCGTCCTGTCCAGCACCTTCACCGGCTCGATGCCCACCGACACGCCCGCCGCCGGGAAGCACGCGATCACGGACGCGCTCGCCCTCGCCGCGAGCACCGGGGACGGCGGACTGGCCGCCGCCGCGCGCGACGCGTTCAACACCGCGGCCTCCGTCACCTTCACGGCGGGCGGGATCTCCGTCCTGGCGGCCGCGGGGTTGACCCTGGTGCTGATGCGGGACGGCCGGAAGACCGCTCCGGCGGCGGGCCCGGTCGAGGACGCGGCGGAGGTGGAGGCGGAGGTCGTCCAGCGGGTGGGCTGAGCCTGCCCTGCCCTGCCTGGCCCTGTCCTGTTCGGCCCTTTCCTGTCCGTCTCGGCCCCGTCCGCCTCGCGCGGCCGGGGCCGTGGGCGTGCCGCCGGCGTGTCGCCGACCCCCGGCGGCGCCCGGTGGCGGCGCGTAGCCTGGGCCTCATGTCCCCCGAGTACGCGGAGCGGGCGTCGAGGCTGCCGGGAGCGGTCGTGTGGAGGCGCCGGGCCGTCGGGAGCACGGGCGGCGGCGCGGCCGGGCTCGTCCTGCCCGACGGCTGCATGGACCTGCTCTGGACCGAGGGCCGGCTCCTCGTCGCCGGGCCGGACACCCGTGCCTTCCAGCTCGGACCGGGGCTGCGCGGCCCGTGGGCGGGCGTCCGCCTCCCGCCCGGCGCCGCCCCCGCCCTGCTGGGCGTGCCCGCATACGAACTGCGCGACCGGCGGGTCGACCTGGCCGACCTCCGGCCCGGAGCCGAGGTGCGCCGCCGCACCGGGCGCATCGACGCGGCGCCCGACCCGGCCGTGGCCCTGGAGGAGTTGGCGCTGCGCCTGGCGGCCGACGCGCGGCCGGTGGACCCGCTCGTCCGGGCGGTCGCCGATGCCCTGGCGGCCGGCCGTTCGGTCGCGGCGACCGCCGAGGCGGTCGGCCTCGGCGCGCGGCAACTGCACCGCCGCTCACTGACCGCCTTCGGCTACGGTCCCAAGACCCTGGCCCGGATCCTCCGCTTGCAGCGCGCCCTCGCGCTGGCCCGCTCCGGCGTGCCCCTCGCCGAGACAGCGGCCCGGACGGGCTACGCCGACCAGGCTCATCTGGCGCGCGACGTCCGGGAGTTGGCGGGAATGCCGGCGACCGCCCTGCTGCCCCGTTGACTCAGTCCGCGGCGCCCGGCAGCGGCGCGAACAGGTCGACGCCGTTGCCGTCCGGGTCGTGCACCACGGCGTACCGCTGGCCCCAGAAGGCGTCCCACGGCTTCAACTCTCCGTGGTACCCGGCGCCGACCAGGTCCTCGTAGACCGCGTCCACCTGGGCGGGGTCGGCGCACCGGAACGCCAGTGCCGTCCGGCCGCCGCCCACCGGCGGACGCCAGTCCGGATGGAACGAGCGGATGGTGGACTCGGGGTCGAGGGCCAGGCGCAGCCCGCCCGGCAGCACGGCCTCGACGTGCGGCTCCTGCTCGGCCCCGTCGGGGAACGCGAGTCCGAGCCGCCGGTAGAAGGCGATCGAGGCGGCCAGGTCCGAGACGGCGAGGCCCACGACGGCGAACTGCGGTGCTGGTGTGCTGTTCATGCCCGTCACGGTAGGCGGCGCCCGGACGCCCCGTCTTGAACGAATCGGACGGTCTCCCGGCTGGTCTGCGCATTGGCCGAGTCGGGCGCGGCCGGGGTGATGATTCTGGTGACCGGATCGCGGCGCGCCACGCCCCGATCGCGGCCCGCACCACCATTGCCGACCCCTGGGAGGGATGACTGATGCTGTACCGCAGCCTCGGAGTTGACGGACCGAAGGCCAGCGCGCTGTGCCTCGGCGCCATGACCTTCGGCACCACCGTGGACGAGCAGACCGCGACGGCGATCCTGGACCGGTTCACCGAGGCCGGCGGGACCTTCGTCGACACCTCGAACAACTACGCCTTCTGGGCCCCCGGCGGGACGGGGCACGAGAGCGAGGAACTGCTCGGCCGCTGGATCGCCCGCCGGCGCAACCGTGACGAACTGGTCCTCGCCACCAAGGCAGGAGCCCGCCCGGTGCCCGAACTCCCCTTCCCCGAACACATGGAGGGGCTGTCAGCCGCTGCGCTGCGCAACGCGGCCGAGGGCAGCCTGCGCCGGCTCGGCACCGACCGCGTGGACGTCTACTACGCCCACGTGACGGACCCGTCCACCCCGGTCGAGGAGACCCTCGGGGCCTTCGCCGAGCTGGTGGCCGATGGAAAGGTCGGCCGGCTCGGCTGCAGCAACCACAGCGCCGCGGACCTGGCTGCCGCCAACGAGCTTGCCGAGCAGCGGGATTGGCCCGGCTACCGGTGCGTCCAGCAGCGCCACAGCTACCTCCGGCCACGGCCGGACGCGGACTTCGGCATCCAGAAGCACGCCGACGAGGAGCTGCTGTCGTACGTCGCACAGCGGCCGGAGCTGCTGCTGCTGGCGTACTCCCCGCTGCTCGGCGGCGCGTACTGCCGGCCCGACCGGCCGCTGTCCGAGAAGTACCAGTGGCCGGTGGTGCAGGCCCAGTTGGCCGCCCTGGCCGAGGTGGCGAAGGAGACCGGGGCCACCGTCAACCAGGTGGTGCTCGCCTGGCTGCTGGGCCACCCGGTGCCGACGATCCCGGTCGTGGGCGCCAGCTCCGTCGCCCAGCTGGACGAGAGCCTGGCCGCCCTGGACCTGGTGCTCGACGAGGACCAGCGCCGGCGGCTGGACACCGCGGCCTGACCGCGGCGTCCAGCGCGGCCGGGCGGCCAGGCCGCAACCAACCCTCCTTGGCCGCCCGCGCCGTCCGTGCTGCCCGCCTCGAACCGGCTGCGCGCCGTCAGCCCTGGGCGCGGACCGCCCGCCACCGGTTGGCGGTGGTCTCGCTCACCGTGTAGAAGAACTCCGACTTGAACTCGGCCCCGTCACTGAGCGCCTCCACCCAGCTCATCGGCCAGTTCCGCCGGCCGTAGTGCTTGTGCACGACCCGGGTGAACGCGGACAGCACGCCGCGCAGCCGCTTCCGGTCCACGTCGAGCAGCTCGACCAGGGACGTGTAACTCACCCGCTCGCCGGGCTGCTTCGCCAGGATGTCGAGCACCCCGGTCACCGCCTGTACCGAGTCCAGCGGATCGGCCGTCAGCCGGCGCAGATCCTGCACGGTCCACTCGACGAACGGCCACTCGCCGTCCTCCTGCGGCCCCCCCTCGGCCGCCGCCGCCACCGCGGCCCCCGCAGCGGCCCCCGAGAGCTCCGCGAGGAACGCGTACACCTGCGTGACGTACTGAGCCGGCACCGGCACCGAGATGAACTGCTGGCTGTCCTGCGTCATGTTTCTTCCCCTCCGACGTGTCGCCCGTCTGGCGGCAGAACAGATACTTGCACGCCATGTGTCCAGGCGTCCAGGTATTAACCTGGACTAATTCCGAGACTAAGGGTCGATTAGTCCCTCTCGCGGCGCAGCTTGGGAGGGTGGAAGTCACTTCCGGTACCGGCCGGCCAGTCGGGGCCGTGGAGCCGACGAAGGCCCGGACCGCGTGAGGCGGTCCGGGTCTTCCGGCTGTCGCCGCCCGTTGCGGTCAGTGGAGGACGTTCAGGAAGTTGGCGGCGTCGTCGACGAAGTACACGGCGTCGTGGTCGAGGTCGACCGCGAGCCCGAACAGGGCGCCGGCGCCGGGCGGGGTGCCACTGCTGTCGAGCGTGCGGACGGCGACCTGGTC
Organism: Kitasatospora sp. NPDC059803; assembly: GCF_042732255.1. Taxonomy (NCBI): domain Bacteria; kingdom Bacillati; phylum Actinomycetota; class Actinomycetes; order Kitasatosporales; family Streptomycetaceae; genus Kitasatospora; species Kitasatospora sp. NPDC059803. Next base: position 22,060 of record NZ_JBHWIJ010000108.1, read on the forward strand.
GCCGGCGGGGGTGGTCTCGACGAGGTTGCCGTCGCCGGAGTTCACCGTGAGGACGTCGCCGCCCGGGGCGACGGCCAGGCCGAGCGGCCCGTTGAGGTGGCCGCCGGTGCTGACGGTGGTGCCGGTGCCCGCGTCGGTGGTGCGGTGGACGGCGTCGGGGATCGCGGTGATCCGGTTGGCGAGGGTGTCCGCCACGTAGAGCGTGTCGTCGTGGCCCAGCCCGACGCCGGTCGGGCCGATCACCAGGGCGGCCTGGTCGGTCCGCTGGCCGAAGCCCGAGCCGATCCGGGTGGTCGCGACCCGCTGCGGCGGCGCGTCGCCCTGCCGACACAGGGTGATCCGCAGGACGGTGCCCTGGTCGACCTCGGCCCCGCCGCCCGCGACCGTGCCGTTCAGCACATTGGTCACGAACAGTTCGTCGCGGTCGTCGAAGCTGGCGGCCGTCATGTCCCACGGGCCGTTGATGCCGTCGCCGACGATCGTCTCGCGGACCGTCCCGTTGCTGTCCAGGACCAGCAGGCAGCCGGCCTGGACGGTGGCGGAGGTGCCGTCGGTGGTGGGCGTGCTGCCGACCACGACCCAGCCGCCCGGCAGAACGGTCAGCGCGGTCGAGAGCCCGACCCCGCCGGGGCAGGGCCCGGGCAGCTTCGCCGGGTCGATCCGGGCGAACTCGCCGACGGTGCCGTCCGGGCTGACCTGGACCAGGGTGGTCCCGGTGCCCTGCAGGTTCTGCCCGTTGTTGAAGTTGCTGATGAGGACGTTGCCGCGGCGCAGCTTGCCCACGCTGTGCTGGACCACGAACGTGCCGTACGGGTTCTGGTCCCCGTTCGCGGGCACGGTCGAGGCGACCGGTGACACGGTGTTCAGCGGCCCGAGGAACGGCGCCCGGCCGACGGCGCCACCCACCGCCGTGGCGCCGAACACCACCACGGCGGCGGCGACCACGCCGACCCGCCCCCAGAACCTCGTGCGCGAAGAGTGAAGTCTCATAACTCAAAGTTATGCCGCAGCCGAACCGCCCAGCACGCGGAGTTCACCCAGCGGTGTCCCCGCACCGCGAAACGACGAAGGCCCGGACCGTCGGAACGGTCCGGGCCTTCTGCCGGCGGAGGATACGAGATTCGAACTCGTGAGGGGTTGCCCCCAACACGCTTTCCAAGCGTGCGCCCTAGGCCTCTAGGCGAATCCTCCGTGGGAGAGCTTAGTACATGTTCGGGGGTGGTCGCGACCAGCAATCCCGTAGGCGGGAGGGTGGGGTTGCCTGTGGATCGTGGGGGCTCGGATCCGGTAGTGTGGGGGTCAGCCCCTCGTGTGGCGTTATCTCTCTGAACCCCCCCAGGGCCGGAAGGCAGCAAGGGTAAGAGGGCTCTGGCGGGTGCACGGGGGGTCTTTGCGTTCCCGGGCGGTTGCCGGGGGCGCCGGGGGACGGTGGTGAGGCGAGGGGCGACGCGTTTGTCGGCGCGTCCCGATATCGTCGGGGGTGTGTCCCTAGCCCTGTACCGCCGCTACCGTCCCGAGACCTTCGCGGAGGTCATCGGGCAGGAGCACGTGACCGCTCCGCTCCAGCAGGCCCTGCGTAACAACAGGGTCAACCACGCGTACCTGTTCAGCGGGCCGCGCGGCTGCGGGAAGACGACGAGTGCGCGCATCCTGGCCCGCTGTCTGAACTGTGAGCAGGGGCCGACGCCGACGCCCTGCGGAGAGTGCCAGTCCTGTCGCGACCTCGCGACCGGCGGGCCCGGCTCGATCGACGTGATCGAGATCGACGCGGCCTCGCACGGTGGTGTGGACGACGCGCGCGAGCTGCGGGAGCGGGCGTTCTTCGCGCCGGTCCACAGCCGCTACAAGATCTTCATCCTGGACGAGGCGCACATGGTGACCTCGGCCGGGTTCAACGCGCTGCTCAAGGTGGTCGAGGAGCCTCCGGAGCACCTCAAGTTCATCTTCGCGACCACGGAGCCGGAGAAGGTGATCGGGACGATCCGGTCCCGGACGCACCACTACCCGTTCCGGCTGGTCCCGCCGGGCACGCTGCGCGACTACCTGGTGGAGGTCTGCGGCCGGGAGGGCATCCAGGTCGAGGACTCGGTGTTCCCGCTGGTGGTCCGGGCCGGGGCCGGGTCGGTGCGTGACTCGATGTCGGTCATGGACCAGCTGCTGGCCGGCGCCGCCGAGGGCGGCGTGACGTACCAGATGGCGACCTCGCTGCTCGGGTACACCGACTCGGCGCTGCTCGACGAGGTGGTGGACGCCTTCGGCGCGCACGACGGGGCGACGGTGTTCCAGGTGATCGACCGGGTGGTCGAGGGCGGGCACGATCCGCGCCGCTTCGTCGCCGACCTGCTGGAGCGGCTGCGTGACCTGGTGATCCTGGCCACCGTGCCGGAGGCGGGGGAGAAGGGGCTGATCGACGCCCCGGCGGACCGGGTCGCGATCATGCAGGCGCAGGCGGACGCGTTCGGTTCGGCGGAGCTGAGCCGGGCGGCGGACATCGTCAACACCGGGCTGACCGAGATGCGCGGCAACGCGGCGCCGAGGCTGCAGCTGGAGCTGATCTGCGCCCGGGTGATGCTGCCGGGTGCCTACAGCGACGAGCTGTCGTTGCAGGCGCGGCTGGACAAGCTGGAGCGCCGGGCGGCGGCGGGCGGGTTCGCCGCGCCGATGACGGTGGGGGTGCCGGTGGCGGCGACCATGGCCCCGCCCGTTCCGGCGACGGCGACGGCGCCGGTGGCGGTGCCGGTGCCGGTGGCGGAGACCGCCCCGGTGCAGGCCGCGCCGGTCGCGGCAGCCCCTGCGGCAGCCCCTGTACCGGCCGCACCGGCCGCACCGGCAGCCCCCGCGGCGCCCGCCGGGCCCGCGCCGGGTGCCTGGCCGATCCCGCGCAGCTTCCCGCCGGCGGGCGGCGCCCCGGCCGCGGCCCCCACGCCGCAGCCGCCGGCCCAGGCCGCCGAGGCCGTAGAGGCCACCCCGGCCCCGATGTCCGCCCCCGCCCCCGCCCCCGCCCCCGTTCCTGCCCCCGCGGCGCCCGCGCCCGCCCCGGCCGGGCAGCCCGCCGGGCCGGCTTCGGCCGCCGCGCCGCAGGGCGCGGCGCAGGTCCCGC
>NZ_JBHWIJ010000109.1:0-6308 GCF_042732255.1 Kitasatospora sp. NPDC059803
GCCCCTGGGGGGGTGCGCGCCGGGCCCGGTCCGCCTCAGGGCCGCACGGCGCCAGGATCACAAGACGTCACGGCGTCACGGCGTCACGGCGTCAGCACGATCTTGCCGAACACGTCGCCCTTGGCGAGCCGCGCGAAGCCGTCCCGGGCCTCGGCCAGCGGCAGCACCGAGTCGATCACCGGTCGGACGCCGGTGGTCGCGCACAGCGAGAGCAGCCCGGCCAGTTCCTCCTTGGTGCCCATGGTCGAGCCGACCACCTTGAGCTCCAGGAAGAAGATCCGGTTCAGCTCGGTGGTGCTCGGGTTGGGGCCGGAGGTGGCACCGGAGATGACGACGGTGCCGCCCGGGCGCAGCGCCTTCACCGAGTGCGCCCAGGTCGCGGCGCCGACCGTCTCCATCACCGCGTCCACCCGGGCGGGCAGCCGGGCGCCGCTCTCGAAGGCGGCGTCGGCGCCGAGTTCGACCGCCCGGCGCCGCTTGGCCTCGTCCCGGCCGGTGACCCAGACCCGCAGCCCGGCGGCCTTGCCGAGGACGATCAGCGCGGTCGCCACGCCGCCGCCCGCGCCCTGCACCAGGACGGTGTCGCCGGGCTTGACCCCGGCGTTGGTGAACAGCATCCGGTAGGCCGTCAGCCAGGCCGTGGGCAGGCAGGCGGCCTCTTCGAAGCTGAGTTCGGCGGGCTTGGGCAGCAGGTTCCAGGTGGGCACGGCCACCTGCTGGGCGAAGGTGCCCTGGTAACGCTCGGTCAGGATGGACCGGGGCTCGTCCGGGCCGACCCCGTGGCCGCTCTGGCCGATCACCGAGTGGAGGACGACCTCGTTGCCGTGCTCGTCGACACCGGCGGCGTCGCAGCCGAGGATCATCGGCAGTCGGCCGGCGGGCAGGCCGACCCCGCGCAGCGACCACAGGTCGTGGTGGTTGAGGCTGGCGGCCCTGACCGTGACCACGCTCCATCCGGGGCGGGCCTGCGGCTCGGGGAGTTCGCCCAACTCCAGTCCGCCGAGCGGGTCATCGGCGTCGATACGTGCGGCGTAGGCAGCAAACATGCTGCGGACGATAGCCGCGCCGGCCGGGGCCGGGAACCACGCGCGGGTGTGACGCGTGTCCCGGCCCCGGCCGTGTCGGCGGCGCCGCTCACGCCGGGCCTGCCCGGCAGCGGCGCCCGGATCGTCAGATCCGGGCCACGCCCTCGGCCCGGGCGGCCTCGGCGACGGCCTTGGTGACCGCCGGGGCGACCCGCTCGTCGAACGGCGAGGGGATGACCTTCTGCGGCGTCAGCTCGTCGGCGACGACACCGGCCAGCGCCTTGGCGGCGGCCAGCTTCATGCCCTCGGTGATCCGGCTGGCCCGCACCTGGAGGGCGCCGGCGAAGATGCCGGGGAAGGCCAGCACGTTGTTGATCTGGTTCGGGAAGTCGCTGCGCCCGGTGGCGACGACCGCCGCGTACTTGTGCGCGACCTCGGGGTGGATCTCCGGGGTGGGGTTGGCCATCGCGAAGATGAACGCGCCCGCGGCCATGGTCGCGACGACCTCCTCCGGCACGGTGCCGCCGGAGACGCCGATGAACACGTCGGCGCCAGCCATCGCGTCGGCCAGGGTGCCCTTGAGGCCGGTGCGGTTGGTCAGTTCGGCGATCTCGGCCTTGACGTCGGTGAGGTCGCCGCGGCCGTCGTACACCACGCCCTTGCGGTCGCAGACCGCGACGTCGCCGATGCCCGCCGCCACCAGCATCTTGGCGATGGCGATGCCGGCCGCGCCGGCGCCGGAGATGACGGCCCGCAGCGAGCCGATCTCACGGCCGGTCACCTTGGCCGCGTTCCACAGGGCGGCGGTGGTGACGATCGCGGTGCCGTGCTGGTCGTCGTGGAAGACCGGGATGTCCACGGCCTCCTGGAGCCGGCGCTCGATCTCGAAGCAGCGGGGGGCGGAGATGTCCTCCAGGTTGACGCCGCCGAAGGAGGGCGCCAGCCGCACCACGGTCTCGACGATCTCGTCGACCTCGGTGCAGGCGAGCGCGATCGGCACCGCGTCCACGCCGCCGAACTGCTTGAACAGGATGGCCTTGCCCTCCATCACGGGCAGGGAGGCCTCCGGGCCGATGTCGCCGAGGCCCAGCACGGCGGTGCCGTCGGTGACCACGGCGACGGTGTTGGACTTCCAGGTGTAGTCGTTGACCAGCTCCGGCTGCTCGGCGATGGCCGTGCAGACGCGGGCGACACCGGGCGTGTAGGCGAGGGACAGGTCGTCCGCGTCGCGCACCGGGACGGTCGCCCTGATCTCCATCTTGCCGCCGCGGTGGAGCGCGAAAACGGCGTCGACCGGATCGACGGTGTCCTGGGTGCTGCTGATGATCTCCGCTGCCACGATGACCTCTTCGTCATTGATCTGGCGAGGGTGCGCGACCGACGGACAGGACGACCCGTCCGGAAACCGGAAACCGGGTACGCCGAAGCGGACCCGGGGGCTGGGTCGGGGCGCTGCCGTCGGGCGGCGCCCTCGGATGAGGGTTTTATGGGTCTTGTTGGTCCGCGTTGTGCTTCCGGGCCGAGCGTAGGTCGGACCAAGGCATCGCACCTATGCCTTTTCGTCCTCGTCACGTGCAGTTCATCGCCGAGCTGTCGCGTCACTGGGGCCCGGCGTCGGAAGCGCCGGGCTCCGGCGGCGGCAACGGTGATGGCGGCACGCGCACCCGCAGGAGTGAACGCAGACGCGCTGGGGAGTCGGCGTCCCGGATACGGAGCCACGTGATGACTTCCGTTCCCGGACACCCCGAGCCTGTCGGGGCTCGTCGGTCTGGTTCGAGCGTTCGGGGGTCACCCGGTACCGAATTCTGACACACCCGCTGCCGGGCCCGGGAGTGCGGGATGGCCGGATCGCATGTCCGCCATTTCGCGTACACCCGCGCGTCACCGTGGCGGCCGCACGTCCCTGCGCCGTGGTCGACGGCGGCATCCGAGCCGGGGGCGGCGGGCCTCCGGGCACCGGGCAGAGGGATCTGCATACTTATGCACGGAGTGACAGGAACACGGAATAAGTCCGAATAGCGGACAGCCCGGGCCCTCGTTATCCGATTTTGATCTGGATGAGGGCCATCTGACCGTTCACAGATGGCAGGATTCCCCCCATCTCGGATCGAGCCGGCCACTGGTCGAGGCGGTTCGCTTGACGTCCACCTCGGCGGAGGGTGGCGGAAGCAGTACCCCGTAGCAACCTGGGCGGCCCGTCCGCACAGGCACCGCACCACCCGGCCCTGCACGTACGACGACGTACAGCGAAATACACCCGTACAGCGCCGTACGAACCTGCCGCCCCGGTGTGCCGCCCCCCGCGGCGCGCTCCGCCCGCCCTCTCCCTCAGGAGGAGATCCCCCTCATGACCGCCCGTACCCAGCGCACCCGGCTTCTCGCGGCCGGCGCGGTTGCCGCCTCCGTCACCCTCGTCCTGACCGGCTGCAGCAGCAGCAAGAGCGACGGTGGCAGCGGCGCGCCCAACGCCTCCGCGACCGTCAACGCGGTCAAGGCCGACGACAAGCTCGCCGCCCTCGTCCCCGCCGACGTCAAGTCCTCCGGCAAGCTCCTGGTCGGCGCGGACGCCTCGTACGCGCCGGACGAGTTCAAGGACGACAGCGGCAAGGTCATCGGCATGGACGTGGACCTGGCCAACGCCATCGCGGCCAAGCTCGGGCTGAAGGCCGACGTCCAGGACTCCGGCTTCACCGCGATCATCCCCGGCATCCAGTCGAACAAGTTCCAGCTCGGCATGTCGTCCTTCACGGACAACAAGGAGCGCGAGCAGGTCGTCGACATGGTGACCTACTTCAACTCCGGCAGCGCCATCGCGGTCAAGAAGGGCAACCCCGACAAGGTCGACCCCAACGACCTGTGCGGCAAGAAGGTCGCCGTCCAGACCGGCACCACCCAGGCCGACGAGATCAAGGACACCCGCAACCCGGACTGCGCCAAGAACGGGAAGCCGGGCATCCAGAACGACGGCGACAAGTTCGACCTCCAGACGGACGTCACCAACGCCGTCGTCTCCGGCCGCGACCAGGCCATGATGGCCGACTCCCAGGTCGTCGACTACGCGATCAAGCAGGCCGGCGGCCAGCTGGAGAAGCTCGGCTCCACCTACGGCGTGGCCCCCTACGGCGTCGCCGTCGCCAAGGGCTCCAAGCTCACCCCCGCGATCCAGGGCGCCGTCCAGTCGCTGATCGACGACGGCACCTACAAGCAGATCCTCACCAAGTGGGGCGTCGAGTCCGGCGCCCTCGACAAGTCGACCGTCAACGGCGCCGTGAACTGACCGTCCGCCTGCTCCATCTCTCCCCCGAGGCCACACCGTGAACTCTCTGGACAAGGGGAAGGCGGAGGAGGGACGGCCTGAGACCATCAAGGCCGTCCCGGTCCGCCACCCCGGACGCTGGGTGGGCGCCGTCGTCATCGCCCTGCTTGCGGCGATGCTGCTGAGCGCCCTCTTCACCAACCCCGCTTTCAAGTGGGACATCGTCGGGCAGTACCTGTTCCACGACAGCATCGTGCACGGCATGGTCGTCACGCTGGAACTGACCGTCCTCTCCATGCTGATGGGCGTGATCGGCGGCATCGTCCTCGCCGTGATGCGCCTGTCCCCGAACCCCCTGCTCTCCGGCACCGCCTGGATGTACATCTGGGTCTTCCGCGGCACCCCGGTGCTGGTGCAGCTGGTGTTCTGGAACTTCCTCGGCCTGATCTGGGCCAAGCTGTCGATCGGCGTCCCGTGGGGGCCGGAGTTCTGGTCCGCGGACACCAACGTCCTGATCCCGACCTTCGTCGCCGCCCTGCTGGGCCTCGGCCTCAACGAGGCCGCCTACATGGCGGAGATCGTCCGCGGCGGCATCCAGTCGGTGGACGAGGGCCAGACCGAGGCCGCCCACGCGCTCGGCATGAGCCGGTTCCAGACCATGCGCCGGATCGTCCTGCCCCAGGCCATGCGGGTGATCATCCCGCCGACCGGCAACGAGACCATCTCGATGCTCAAGACCACCTCGCTGGTCAGCGTGATCTCCCTGGAGGAGATCTTCCGGGCCGGTCAGGTCATCTACTCCCGGAACTACCAGAACATCCCGCTGCTGATCGTGGTCAGCCTCTGGTACCTGTTCTTCACCTCGCTGCTGACCATCGGCCAGTACTACATCGAGCGCTACTACGCCCGCGGCTCCAACCGGACCCTCCCGCCCACCCCGGTGCAGCGGCTGCGGGGCCTGTTCGCCGGGAAGCCCGCCCCGAAGACCGGCGCCGACGTCGTCCCGGGGCTTGAGGGAGGTGGTCACGTATGACCGGCCTGAGCAAGACCCCGGCCGCCGCCACCGGGCAGCCGATGGTGCGCGCCGAGAGCGTCCACAAGTCCTACGGCTCCGTGCACGTGCTCAAGGGCATCGACCTGGAGGTCAAGCAGGGCGAGGTGTTCTGCCTGATCGGCCCCTCCGGCTCCGGCAAGTCGACCTTCCTGCGGTGCATCAACCACCTGGAGAAGATCAACGGCGGACGCCTCTGGGTGGACGGCGAACTGGTCGGCTACCAGCAGAAGGGCGACAAGCTCTACGAGCTCAAGGACCGCGAGGTCGCCGTCAAGCGGCGCGACATCGGCATGGTCTTCCAGCGCTTCAACCTGTTCCCGCACATGACGGCCGTCGAGAACGTCATGGAGGCCCCGGTCCAGGTCAAGGGCGAGAGCAAGGCCGCCGCCCGGGAGCGGGCGATGGTCCTGCTGGAGCGGGTCGGCCTCGCCGACAAGGCGAAGAACTACCCCTCCCAGCTCTCCGGCGGCCAGCAGCAGCGCGTCGCGATCGCCCGCGCGCTGGCCATGAAGCCCAAGCTGATGCTGTTCGACGAGCCCACCTCGGCGCTCGACCCCGAACTGGTCGGCGACGTCCTCGACGTCATGCGCGGCCTCGCCGAGGAGGGCATGACCATGGTGGTCGTCACCCACGAGATGGGCTTCGCCCGCGAGGTCGGCGACGCGCTGGTGTTCATGGACGGCGGTGTGGTGGTCGAGTCCGGCAACCCCCGCGAGGTGCTCACCGACCCCCGGCACGAGCGCACCCGCGCCTTCCTCTCCAAGGTGCTGTAGAACCGTACCGACCGGGGGCGGCGCGCCCCGGGGGGCCGCCGGGTCGGGGGGGCGCCGCCCCCGCGCCCGCGCGGGCCACCCTGTAGGGGGTGGTGGTTAGGGGGGTAGTGGGGCGCGGCGACGCCGGGATGATGCTGGGCGCGCCCGGCGCCTCGATGTGCGGGGTGCTGCTGAGCGTGCTCGGCAGCCAGGCCCAGAAG
>NZ_JBHWIJ010000109.1:6318-9864 GCF_042732255.1 Kitasatospora sp. NPDC059803
ATCCCCACCCAGGTAATAGGCTGGACGCAATCAGCCCGTTACCGACCTTTTGGAAGGACCTCCGTGGAGCTCGCCTCGTACGCCGATCTCGCCGTTCGGCTGGTGAACACCGAGGAGCCCGAACGCGGCACCGACACGCTGACGTCCGTGGACGCGGTGCGCGGCCTGTTCTCCGACTCCTCGCGGGCCGCCGCACAGGCCGACGAGTCCGACCTGCCCCGGCTGCGGGCGGTGCGGACCAGGCTGCGCGGGGTCTTCGAGGCCGCCGCCGAGGGCGACGAGATCCGGGGCGTCGACCTGCTGAACAGCCTGCTGATGGAGTACCCGGTCAGCCCGCTGGTCTCCGGGCACGACTACCTGGACGACGCCGGCCGGCCGCGCTGGCACCTGCACCTGGCCGACAACTCGCCGACCGCCACCGCGCACTTCAGCGCGGTCGCCTGCATGGGCCTGGCCGTCCACCTGACCGAGCTGGGCGCCGACCGGCTCGGCATCTGCCAGGCCGCGCCCTGCCGCAACGCCTACCTGGACACCTCGACCAACCGCTCCCGCCGCTACTGCTCGGACCGCTGCGCGACCCGCGCCAACGTCGCCGCGTACCGGGCCCGCAAGCGCCAGGAGGCCGAGGCCGCGGCACTCGGCGCCGCCGGCTAGGTCCCCGGCAGGGCCCAGGGGGTCAGAGCTGCTCCGCCCAGACGCCCAGGCGGCGGGCCAGGCCCGGCACCCGGGCCAGCCGGGTGCTCAGCAGCAGCCGCTCCAGCCGCCGCCCCGGCGCCAGCCAGGCCGGGCGCGGGCGCAGCCTCAGCAGCACCCGGCCGAGCACCAGTTCGTCCGGGACCGGGCCGTAGCTTCGGCTGTCGCTGTCCACCGGCCGGTTGTCGGACAGCAGCCACCAGCCCCTCGGACGCCGCTCGGCGGCCCGCTTCACCACCAGCAGGTCCTGCTGGAAGGGGTGCCGGAAGAGCACCACCGCGCCGGGCCGGATCGGCGCGCCGTAGCGCACCAGCAACTGGTCGCCCTCGCGCAGGGTCGGGACCATCGACGGGCCCGCCACGTCGACCAGCCCGAACGGCACCGCGCCGCCGCCCCGCCCCCGGGGTTCCGTGCCCGCCGGTTCCGTACCCGCCGGTTCCGTGCTCCGCGCCACGACTCCTCCTCCCGGACCGCCCGGTCCCAGTCTGCCGTACGGACCGTCACCCCGTTCGATCCGTTCGATGTCCGGATTACCCCGGTTCCGGGTCCGCCTTTTGCCCTAGGCCCACCGCCCGATCGCGAAACCCCGGGGGCGGAAGGGTAATCTCGGGCGCGGGAAGACGATCTAAGGAAGGACTCCCATGTTCTCTCGTCTGTTTGCACCGCGCGCCACCGCCCACGCCCACTGTGACCTGCCCTGCGGCGTGTACGACCCGGCGCAGGCCCGGATCGAGGCCGAGTCGGTCAAGGGCACCCAGGAGAAGTACCAGGCCAACGAGGACCCGGCTTTCCGCACCCGCGCCCTGATCATCAAGGAGCAGCGTGCCGAGGCCGTCAAGCACCACATCTCGGTGCTGTGGAGCGACTACTTCAAGGCCCCGCACTTCGAGAAGTACCCGCAGCTGCACCAGCTGATCAACGACACCCTGAAGGCCGCCTCGGCCGCCAAGGCGTCCACCGACCCCGCCACCGGCCAGGCCCTGCTGGACCTGATCGCCGAGGTCGACAAGATCTTCTGGGAGACCAAGCAGGCCTGAGCCTGACGCGTCGCCACCCGACCGCCCCCGTCCGCGAGCCCGGACGGGGGCGGTCGTGCGTTCACGCCCCATCCGAGCCCGGTAAGGGTTGCCTAGCCTGAGTGGCTGTTATGCTGCCAGGGCGTCCGAGGGGGAAGTCCGGTGTGAATCCGGCGCTGACCCGCAACGGTGAGCACGGCCCCGGGGCCGTGCCAGCCCGATCGCCCCCGGCCGCTGAACTCCCGACAACTCGCCGTGGACTGCGAGGGGATGGCGCCCGGGCCCGCGCCCGACCGGTGCCGCCCCCGCGCACCCGCGGCCCGAGGCAAGGCGCACCGTGAGCAGCACCGCAGCCGCGGGCAGTGGCGCAACGAGCCCGCCCGCCCGCCGAATACCCGCCCTCCCGCTCGCCGTCGGCCTGGCCGCCGCCCTGCTGCTCTCGCTGCTCTGCGGCGTGGCGCTGGGCGCCTCCGGGATCGGCCTGCCCCGCGTCCTGCGGCTGCTGGCCGCCGGGCTGACGGGCGGACGGCTGGAGGCGGAGGAGGCCGCCGCCTACGCGATCGTCTGGGAGATCCGGCTGCCGCGCGCCGTGCTGGCCGCCGTGGTCGGCGCCGGGCTGGCCGCCACCGGGGTCGCCGTCCAGGCCCTGGTGCGCAACGCGCTGGCCGACCCGTTCGTACTCGGCATCTCCTCCGGCGCGGCCGTCGGCGCCAACGCGGTGCTGCTGCTCGGCGCCTTCGCCTCGCTCGGGGTGTGGGCGATCTCGGCCTCCGCGTTCGGCTCCGCGCTGGTCGCCATGGTGCTGGTCTACCTCGCGGCGCGGACGGCCTACGGGCTCACCCCGCTGCGGCTGGTGCTCACCGGCACCGCGCTCTCCTACGGCTTCTCCGCCGTCACCGCGCTGATGGTCTTCGCGGCCGCCCGCGGCGAGGCCGCCCGGGACGCCATGATGTGGCTGCTCGGCAGCCTCGGCGGCGCCACCTGGGGCTCGGTGCCGATCGCCGCCGCCACCGTGCTGGCCGGCCTGGCGTACCTGGCCTGCGCCGCCGGCCGGCTGGACGCGCTCGCCATGGGCGACGAGACGGCCGCCTCGCTGGGCGTGGACCCGGACCGGCTGCGCCGCGAGCTGTTCGTGGTGACCGCCGCCGTCACCGGCACGGTGGTGGCCGTCAGCGGGGCGATCGGCTTCGTCGGGCTGATGGTGCCGCACCTGGCCCGGATGCTGGTCGGCGCCGGGCACCGCCGGGTGCTGCTGGTCGCGCCGCTCGCCGGGGCGCTGCTGCTGGTCTGGGTGGACATCGTCTCGCGCACCCTGCTGGCGCCCGCCGAACTGCCGGTCGGGGTGGTCACCGCGGTGCTCGGGGTGCCCTGTTTCCTGCTGCTGATGCGCCGTCGCGGCTATTCCTTCGGAGGCCGCTGATGGATCTCGCCCTGGACTCCGTCTCGGTCGAGCTGGCCGGTGCCCGGCTGGTCCACGACGTCGCCCTGGACGCCGCCGCCGGGCAGGTGGTCGGACTGATCGGACCGAACGGCAGCGGCAAGTCGACGCTGCTGCGCTGCGTCTACCGGGCGCTGCGGCCGGCCGCCGGGGCCGTCCTGCTGGACGGCACGGACCTGCACGCGCTGACCGCGCGCGAGGCCGCCCGGCGGGTGGCCGCACTCCCCCAGGAGCACTCCGCCGAGTTCGACTTCACGGTGGCCGAGGTGGTCGCCATGGGCCGGCTGCCGCACCGGCGCGGCCTGGGTCCTGTGCGGGCCAGGATTGCGGGGCCGCGCCCCCCCGGGCGCCCCGCACAACCGCACCCCCCCGCCCCCAAAAAAGCGCCCAAAGCGCGGG
>NZ_JBHWIJ010000109.1:9874-25079 GCF_042732255.1 Kitasatospora sp. NPDC059803
CATCCCGCCTGACCGCACCCCCGGATCACCCAAGTACGGCCCAGTACGAGGACGATCCGGGCGCACGCTCAGCCGGGCGCCCAACGCCGCGGGCTGATCCGCCAAGATCGACCGGACAGGACCTGGGCGGCCCGGGCGCGGACGACCACGCGCGCTGCACCGAGGCGCTGCGCAAGGTCGGCGCCGAGCAGTTGGCCGGGCGGGGCTTCCTGAGCCTGTCCGGCGGCGAGAAGCAGCGGGTGCTGATCGCCCGCGCGCTGGTCCAGGAGCCCCGGCTGCTGGTGCTGGACGAGCCCACCAACCACCTGGACATCGCCCACCAGTTGGACGTGCTGGCGCTGGTCCGGGAGGCCGGGCCGACGGTGCTCACCGCGCTGCACGACCTCAACCTGGCGGCCGGCCACTGCGACCTGCTGTACGTGCTGCGGGCCGGCCGGATCGTCGCCTCGGGGCCGCCCGCCGAGGTGCTCCGACCCGCCCTGCTCGCCGAGGTGTTCGGCGTCCGGGCCACCCCCGTCCGGCACCCGGTGACCGGCGCCGTCCAACTGCTCTTCGACCGGATCTGACCCACCCCCCGAAGGAACCCCCGTGCGCACCAAGGCCGTTGCCATCACCGCCCTGCTCACCCTCGGGCTCACCGCCTGCGGCGCCGAGATCGCCCCGAGCGGCGACGCCACCGCCGCCTCCGCCCACTACCCGGTGACCGTGGAGAACTGCGGCGCCAAGCTCACCTTCCCGCAGAAGCCCGCCCGGACGGTGACCAACGACGTCGGCATCACCGAGCTGATGCTCGCCCTCGGCCTGGCCGACCGGATGGCCGGCTACGTGATGCCCGACGACAAGGGCCGGGTCGACCAGGTCGCCTGGAAGGACGGCTACCAGCAGACCGCGTGGCTCTCCAAGAAGGAGATCACCAAGGAGATCGTGCTGGGCGCCAAGGCCGACCTGGTCTTCGCCGGCTGGCACTACGGCTTCGACGAGGGCCGCGGCTTCACCCCGCAGGCGCTGGGGGACCTCGGCATCGCCTCGTACGTGCTCAGCGAGTCCTGCCGCAGCGGCAAGGGCACCGAGCGCGGTGTGATGTCCCCGCTGGACGCGCTCTACACCGACCTGGCCAACCTCGGCGAGATCTTCGACGTCCGCGACCGGGCGGACAAGCTGGTCGCCGGTTTCAAGGCACAGGTCGCCGCCGCCCCGCAGCCCGAGCGCCGGCCGTCCGTGTTCCTGTACGACAGCGGGCAGGACAAGCCGTACACCGCCGGGAAGTTCGCCGCGGCCGACGAGATCATCGCCAAGGCCGGCGGGGCCAACGTGATGGGCGACCTCGCGGACACCTGGGTCACCGTCGGCTGGGAGAGCGTGGTCCGGCGCGACCCCGAGGTGATCCTGATCAACAACTACGGCGAGACCGGCGCCGACGCCAAGCGCGCCTTCCTGAAGTCCTTCCCGCCGCTGGCCGGCGTCTCGGCGGTCAGGAACGACCGGATCTTCGTCCTGGACTACGTCGACCTGGTGGAGAGCCCGCGCAACCCGGCCGCGATCACCGCGCTGGCCGACTACCTGCGCACCGTCCCGGCCCGCTGACCCGCCCGCCCCCGGCCCGGGCCCCGATCAGGGCCTGGGCCGCGGGCGGGGGCGCGCAGTAGGCTCGCGGCATGATCCGCACCGCCGTCGTGACCGACGTTCCCGTCATCCTCGCCCTGATCCGCGAGCTCGCGGAGTACGAGAAGGCCCCGCAGGAGGCCGTGGCCACCGAGGAGCAGCTGCGCGACGCCCTGTTCGGCGCCAACCCGGCGCTGTTCGGCCTGATCGCCGAGGACGACGCCACCGGCGAGCCGGTCGGCTTCGCGGTCTGGTTCCTCAACTTCTCGACCTGGCGCGGCACCCACGGGATCTACCTGGAGGACCTGTACGTCCGCCCGCAGTCCCGCGGCGGCGGCCACGGCAAGGCGCTGCTGCTGGAACTGGCGCGGATCGCCGTCGAGCGCGGCTACGCGCGGGTGGAGTGGTCGGTGCTCGACTGGAACACGCCCTCGATCGACTTCTACAAGTCCCTCGGCGCGGTGCCGATGGACGGCTGGACCGTCTACCGGCTCACCGGCGAGGCGCTCGCCGCCGCCGGCGGCGGTCACTGAACGGACCGTCCGAACCCCTGCCACCCTGCGTCGCGATGGCTTACCATGAGTGACTCCCGAGCCCCGGCCGGCGTGCGGAAGGCGGTAAGGTCTCAGGCGGATACGCGGCGTCCGGTCGCCCCGCGAAGGGTATGACCGGTACGTACCGCACCACCCCTCTGGACAGTTGGGGCGAAGCAGTTGAGCCAAGCAACAGACAGTGCCGCGGCCACCGGCCCGGAAGCACAGCGCGTCACCCAGGAGGTGAGGGTGTCCCAGATCGACGGCGAGCCCGGAGTGCAGGACTTCGTGGAGGTCCGGCTGCCCGCGGCGGGTGCCTACCTCTCGGTCCTGCGAACAGCGACGGCCGGCCTGGCGGCACGGCTCGACTTCACCCTCGACGAGATCGAGGACCTGCGGATCGCGGTCGACGAGGCCTGCGCCATCCTGCTCCAGCAGGCGGTGCCAGGCTCCGTCCTGACCTGCGAGTTCCGGCTGGTCGGCGACTCGCTGAAGGTGACCGTCACCGCCCCCACCACCGACGGGAAGGCGCCCGAACGGGACACCTTCGCCTGGACGGTGCTCTCCGCCCTGGCCGGCGAGGTCGACTCCTCGGTCGGCGAGGACAAGACCGTGTCGATCAGCCTGCACAAGAAGCGCGGCGGCCCCGTCGCCCACTAGCCGGGGCGTCGACCAGCACCGCACAAGGGCCGTCCGCCCCGTCCCCGATCACGGGCCGGGCGGGCGGCGCCCGGTACCGCCCCCCACGCGGTACGACCAACGAGACGATGCCGGGGCCCGAGGGCCCCGGTGCTCCCGGAACGGAACGGGGGAATGGCCGTGAGTGATCTGGACCGTACCGGCCTCGCGACGGCGGGACCTGCCGTACCGACCCAGGCGAGCGTTCCTGGCCTCGCCGCCAACGACGATGCGCACCCGAAGGACGCCCACCGGATGAGCCACCCGACCGAGCCGACGTCTGAACCGTCGCCCGCATCCCCGCCCCCGTCCGATCCGGCGGACGAGGCCGCGGACCTGCGCACCGCGGTGCCCGTCCAGGCGCCAGCCCCGGCCCCGCACCGCTCGGGAGCACCGGACCGGGAGGCGGCCCGCGCGCTGTTCGTCCGGCTGTCCGCGCTGCCCGACGGCTCCCCGGAGCGCGTCGAGCTGCGCAACCAGCTGGTGCGGATGCACATCCCGCTGGTCGAGCACCTGGCCCGGCGGTTCCGCAACCGGGGCGAGCCGCTGGACGACCTGACCCAGGTCGCCACCATCGGCCTGATCAAGTCGGTGGACCGCTTCGACCACGAGCGCGGGGTCGAGTTCTCCACCTACGCCACGCCGACCATCGTCGGCGAGATCAAACGGCACTTCCGCGACAAGGGCTGGGCGGTCCGGGTGCCGCGCCGCCTCCAGGAGCTGCGGCTGTCGCTCACCACGGCGACCAGCGAGCTCTCCCAGCGGCACGGGCGCTCCCCCACGGTGCACGAGCTCGCCGAGCACCTGGGGATCTCCGAGGAGGACGTCCTGGAGGGCCTGGAGTCCGCCAACGCGTACTCCACGCTGTCCCTGGACGTCCCGGACAGCGACGACGAGTCGCCGGCCGTGGCGGACACCCTCGGCGCCACCGACGAGGCGCTGGAGGGCGTCGAGTACCGCGAGTCGCTCAAGCCGCTGCTGGCCCAACTGCCGCCCCGGGAGCAGAAGATCCTGGTGCTGCGGTTCTTCCGGAACATGACACAGTCGCAGATCGCCGCCGAGGTGGGGATCTCCCAGATGCACGTGTCCCGCCTGCTGGCCCGGACCTTGGCCCAGCTGCGGGAGAAGCTCCTGGTGGAGGAGTAGGACTGACGGCCGCTCAACCGGCGGCCGACCCCCGGCGGCCCTGTGCGCTCAGCCCTCGTGCGACGCGTACAGGGCCGCCGTCGACTTCGGGTTCAGCAGCGCGCCGATGCCGACCAGCCCGAGCAGGCCGACCAGCACACCGACACCGATCATCGCGCCGCCGCTCTCCAGCATGTAGTACCCGATCGGCAGGCAGATCGAGTTGGTGAGCACGGCCGGGCTGCGGCCCCAGCGGCGCTCCTTGAGCAGCGCGCGGGCGGCCAGCACCGGCAGCACGCCGAGCAGCACGATGACCAGGCCGCCGAACTCGTTCAGGGCGAGCTGCTTGGACTGGCCGGACAGCGCGGACACCATGTCCCAGACGCCGACGACGGCCAGCGCGGCGCCCTCCAGGGCGGTGATGGCGGCGCCCACGGTCAGCGCCAAGGGGCGGGCCGGGCCCGCCGTGGGTACGGGTGCGGAGGATTCTGCGGTCACTCCAGCAGGGTAGCCGCCGGTTGGTCCGTACCGACCCGTAGGCTTTCCCCATGCGCGCTCTCCTGGTCGTGAACCACAAGGCCACCACCACCAGTGGCCGCACCAGGGACGTGCTGATCCACGCGCTGCGCAGCGACCTCAAGCTGGAGGTGGCCGAGACGCAGTACCGGGGCCACGCCCGCGACCTGGCCCGCGAGGCCTCGGAGGACGGCACGGTCGACCTGGTGGTGGCGCTCGGCGGCGACGGCACCGTGAACGAGGTGGTGAACGGGCTGCTCACGCACGGCCCGGGCGAGAAGGTCCCGCGACTGGCCGTGGTGCCGGGCGGTTCGACCAATGTGTTCGCCCGCGCGCTGGGTCTGCCCAACGACCCGGTGGAAGCCACCGGCGCCCTGCTGTACGCGCTGGAGCACGGGAGCGAGCGGCCGGTCGGCCTGGGCAAGGCGATGACCGACGGGCTGCCGGACCGCTGGTTCACCTTCACCGCCGGCCTGGGCTTCGACGCCGGGGTGGTCGGCCGGGTCGAGGAGCAGCGCCGGTTGGGGCGCAAGTCCACCCACGCACTCTATGTGGGGCAGGCGCTGCGGCACTACGTCACCCAGCGTGAGCAGCGTCGTTCCGGGCCTGTGGCCCTGGAACTACCGGGCCGAGAAGGCGTGCCGGGCCTGGCCCTGGCCATAGTCAGCAACACCTCGCCGTGGACGTTCCTCGGCAACCGCCCGGTGTACCCCTCACCGCTCGCCTCCTTCGACACTGATCTCGACGTCTTCGGGATCACCCGGATGACGGCGTTCGGCACCGTTCGAACGATCCGTCAGATCCTGCGGTCGTACGCCTCTTCGAGCGAAGGCGCCCCGCCGGCCGGCCCGTCCGGCAAGCACGTCGTCTCCTATCACGACGTCAGACACTTCACCTTGGTTTCAGAGGAACCGGCCCCGTTCCAGGTTGACGGGGACCACCTTGGAGACAGGAGTCGCGTCAGTTTCACAGGCGTACGGCGGGCACTGCGTGTGATTGTGTGACCGGAAGGGGGTTTCGCCCTTCTTCTCGAACGCACAAGCCCCCTTCACTCCATAGAAGTACTGGCTGTGAGCTAGGCGACACCGAAGAATCAAAAATTCCTCCCTGAAGGGGGTTGTATCCGGGCCCGAGGTTTGCGAACCTCTACATGGCGATCGGGACGCATCGCAGCGACGGCAACCTCAGAACCTGGCGGGTGTCGACCGCGGAACGTCCCTCGAATCGCCGAATCCCTCCCTAGCACAGACCACCCGGGCCCCGGCGGGCCTTTGGTCTCTTTTGCTGTTGCGGGATTCGTGAAAGCGTTCACATTCACAAGCCACATTCACAAGCCATCGATTATGCCGACCGGGTGCCCCCCGCCGGCAGGAGGAGTTGGACGACCATGGACTGGCGCCACCGCGCTGTCTGCCGCGAAGAGGACCCGGAGCTGTTCTTCCCGATCGGGAACACCGGTCCTGCTCTGCTGCAGATCGAGGAAGCCAAGGCCGTGTGCCGCCGCTGTCCGGTCATGGAGCAGTGCCTGCAGTGGGCTCTTGAGACCGGCCAGGATGCCGGCGTCTGGGGCGGTATGAGCGAGGACGAGCGTCGCGCGATGAAGCGCCGTGCCGCCCGCAACCGCGCCCGCACCGCCTGATCACACGCCGTAACACCAGCAGTAACCGAAACACCGATCAACACATGATCAAAGGCTTCCCTGCACCTCCTGGTGAAGCCTTCCGCACAAAGGGCCTTGCCTGGCGAGGTCCCGCGACACCGGACCGTCCAGCCACTTGATACTGTTCACTTAGAGCAATATCGTGGAGCTGTGGCGCTCACCGTGTGCAACGCACGGGCGAGGTGTCGCACCACCCAGAGCCCCCGTTCCGGCCGACTCCCCCCGACGGCCGGAACGGGTTGAGAGGCCCTGTCGACCCACCCCCCCCGGTCGACAGGGCCTCGTTTCTGTTTTCGCGCCCCGGTTTGTGTGCGCGCCCCGGCGCGCCCGCACCCTGGCACGCCCCCGCGCGGGCCGACCCGCGCCGGGCTCGTGGGGTGGACACCCGGCGCTTTCGCCGAGTGCACGCCCCCACCGCGCGCCTCGATGCACCTTTCCGCGGACCGCGGTGCGGACCGGACCGTGGACCGCACCGCACCGCAGGCCAGTCGGCGGATCAGCGGACCGGGATCTCCAGGATCACCTTGGTGCCGCCGTCCGGACCGGCCACCATGTCGAAGGTGCCACCCAACTCGCCGGTGGCCAGCGTGCGGACGATCTGCAGGCCGAGGTTGCCCGCCGTCTGCGGGTCGAACCCCTCGGGCATGCCGCGGCCGTCGTCCTGCACCGTGATCAGCAGGAACTCCTCCGGCCGGGCGCCGCCGTTCCAGCTGTCCGACCAGCCCGCCCCGGTCGCCGGGGCCCGCCCGCGCAGCGCGCTGACCTCCAGGTTCCCGGAGGCGGACGGGCCGAAGGCGTGCTCCAGCGCGTTCTGCAGCAGTTCGTTCAGCACCATCGACAGCGGGGTGGCCACCTCGGCGGACAGGATGCCGAAGCTGCCGCTGCGGCGGGTCGCCACCCGGCCGTCCTGGGACAGCTCCATCACCATCGCCAGCACCCGGTCGGCGATCTCGTCGAAGGCCACCTGCTCGTCCAGCGCCTGGGACAGCGTCTCGTGCACGATCGCGATCGAGCCGACCCGGCGCACCGCCTCGTCCAGCGCGGCCCGGCCGGCCTCCGACTCCATCCGGCGGGACTGCAGCCGCAGCAGGGCGGCGACGGTCTGCAGGTTGTTCTTCACCCGGTGGTGGATCTCCCGGATGGTGGCGTCCTTGGTCATCAGCTCGCGGTCGCGGCGGCGCAGTTCGGTGACGTCCCGGCAGAGCACCAGCGAACCGGTCAGCGTGCCCTTGGGCTTGAGCGGGATGGCCCGCAGGGTCACCACCCCGCCCTGCACCTCGACCTCGGTCTGCCGCGGCGCCCAGCCGCTCGCCAGCTTCACCAACGCCTCGTGCACGGCCGCCCGGGAGGGCGGGACCAGTTCGGCGGTGGCCCGGCCCAGGTGGCTGCCGACCAGGTCGGTGGTGAGGCCGAGCCGGTGGTAGGCGGACAGGGCGTTGGGGCTGGCGTAGGTGACGATGCCGTCCGCGTCGAGCCGGATCAGGCCGTCGCCGACCCGGGGGGCGGCGTCCATGTCGATCTGTTCGACGCCGTGGAAGGGGAAGCTGCCGGCGGCGATCATCTGGGCCAGGTCGGAGGCGCTCTGCAGGTAGGTGAGCTCCAGTCGGCTGGGGGTGCGGACGGTCAGCAGGTTGGTGTTGCGGGCGATCACCCCGAGCACCTTGCCCTCGCGCCGGACCGGGATGGACTCGACCCGGACCGGCACCTCCTCGCGCCACTCCGGGTCGCCCTCGCGCACGATCCGGCCCTCGTCGAAGGCGGCGTCCAGCAGCGGGCGGCGCCCGCGCGGGACGAGGTGGCCGACCATGTCGTCCTGGTAGGAGGTGGGGCCGGTGTTGGGCCGCATCTGCGCCACCGAGACGTAGCGGATGCCGTCCCAGGTGGGGATCCACAGGACCAGGTCGGCGAAGGAGAGGTCGGAGAGAAGCTGCCACTCCGAGACCAGCATGTGGAGCCATTCCACATCGGCCCCGGTCAGGGTGGTGTGGCGGCGGACGAGTTCGTTCAGCGAGGGCACATGGCGAGAGTAGCGCCGCCGGTCGGGGCGCGGCGCGGCGGACCGGGGAACGGATCATGCGCCGGGCCTGCGGCGGAGCCCGCTTCCCGAAGTTGTCCAGACCAATTTCCGGAGCGGCCTGGACAACCCAGATTGGTCTAGTCCACAATGAAAGGGCACCAAGGAGAGGCCCACCGCGCAACTGCCCTGACCGCGCGAGGCCTTTCCTCGGTCGGACGCCGCCGAACGAGGACCCCGCACAGTTCTCGATCGACTCCGGCGACCGACGACAGCTCCGGGCTGCGGTGCCGCATGGGTTGAGGGTCCCGTGTCGGCGCCGTGGCCCGTAGTGCTTTCCGGGTACGCCGAGCGCCAGGCGCGACGCGTTCCGGGGGTGCGACGCGTTCCGGGCGCTCCCCCGCCGAAGCCATGTTCCGCCGCTCAACGAGTCGGGGCCCCCCCCCCCCCCCGGGGGCGGGGGGCCCCACGGCGGGGGCCCGGCCCCCCGGGGGGCGGCGGGGCGTGGGGCCGGGGCGCCGGGGGGGCGGGCGCGGGTGGGCGCCGCGCCCCCGCCGCCGAGCGGCCCCCCCCCCAGCGCGCGGCGCCCCGCGCCCCGCCGGGGCCCCCGGGGGGCCCGATCGCGTGGCGCCGTGCCTCAGTGCGTCTCGGTGACCTTGGCCAGGGCGCGCGGGGCGTCCGGGTCCTGGCCGCGGGCGATGGTGACCTCGTAGGCCAGCAGCTGCAGCGGGAGGATCTCCAGGATCGGCTGGACCTCCTCCGGCACGCCGGCCGGCAGGGCGAAGCCGGCCGAGGCGGCGTCCACCTGCGCCTGCTGGCCGACCACGACCAGGTCCGCGCCGCGGCCGCGCAGGCGGTCCAGCACCGGCTGCAGGGCCTCGCCGCCCTTGCCGTCCGGAACGATCGCGATGACCGGCGAGACGTTGTCCACCATGGCCAGCGGGCCGTGCAGCAGATCGGCGCCGGAGAACGGGGAGGCCGGGATGTAGGTGGTCTCCATCAGCTTCAGCGCCGCCTCGCGGGCGGTCGGGTAGCCGTAGCCGCGCGAGGTGATGACCAGGCGCTGGGCGAAGCGGTACCGCTCGGCCAGCGCCTTCACCTCGGCGTGGCGGGCCAGGACGCCGGCGGCCAGGCCGGGCAGCTCCTTGGCCGCCGTACCGTCGCCGCCGCGCAGGCCCTCGACCAGCAGGTAGAGCGCCAGCAGTTCGGCGGTGTAGGTCTTGGTGGCGGGCAGCGCCTTCTCCGGGCCGGCCAGCACGTCGATGTGGAACTCGGAGACCTCGGCCAGCGGCGAGGACGCGTTGTTGGTGACGGCGAGGGTGATGGCGCCGGCCTCGCGGGCGGCCTTGGTGGAGGCCACCAGGTCGGGCGAGCCGCCGGACTGGCTGACGGTGACGACCAGGACGTCGGTGAGGTCCGGCTTGGCGCCGTACGCGGTGGTGGTGGACATCGAGGTCAGGCCGGCCGGCTTGCCGAGCAGGATCTCGATCAGGTACTTGGCGTACAGCGCCGCGTTGTCGGACGTGCCGCGCGCGGTCAGCAGGACGAAGCGAGGGTTGCGGGCGGCGATCTCGGCCGCGATCTGGCGGATCTTCGGGGCACCCTCGTCGAGGATGCGCTGGAGGACGGCCGGCTGCTCGGCCATCTCCGCCGCCATGATCCGGCCAGGAACGGAAACAGTCTGCGGGTCGGACATCAGGATGTGCCTCCGATGAGATGGTTCGACCCCTCCGGGCAGGTTGCCCGACGGGGACCTCTACGGCGGCGAGTCCGCACACTCGCTGCGGTGGTTTCCTGCCGCAATCCTACGGGGGCCGCCCCGGGCGGGCACACCCGAAGGCCCGCCCCGGACGGGACGGGCCTTCGGCCTGTGCGGCTGGCGGCGCCGGGTCAGGACGCCTTGTTGATCAGCTGGTCGATCGCGGCGTCGGCGTCCTTGGTGGCCTGGTCCACCGACTTGCCCTTGAGGATGCCGGTCAGCATGTCGGGCAGGATCTTCTGCTTCTCGATCGCGCCCCAGCCGGGGGCCAGCGGGGTGAACCAGGCGTCCGGCACCGCGTTGGCCGCCGCGGCGGTGGTCGGCTTGTTCTTCAGCGGGTTCAGCTGGGTGAGGTTGTTCGGCAGGATGTCCTTGTCGGCCAGCGTCTGCTGGGACTTGGTGCTGGTGAACATCCGCACCCAGTCGGTGGCCAGCTCGACCTGCGTGGACTTGGCGGTGACCGCGAGGTCGGAGCCGCCGATGAAGGTGGGCAGCGGCTTGCCGTCCGGGCCGGGCATGGTGGCCATCTTGACGGTGTCCTTGAGGCTCGGGTCGCCGGTGCCCGGCGCGACGACGCTGGCCGCCTCGTAGCCGTTGCCGTAGAAGGACGCGGCGCGCCCGCGGGCCATCGACTCGAACTGGTTCTGCTCGTTCACCGTCAGGTCGCCCTTGGTGTACTTGCGGACCAGGTCGACGAAGTGGCTGATGCCCTGCTGGGACTTGGCGTCGTGCAGGGTGCCGTGCCAGTTGCCGGAGCTGTCGAACTTGGCGATGCTGCCGCCGTACGCGGCCACGTAGCTCATCGCGGCGTACCAGTACGGGCCGGGCAGGTAGAGCGAGGAGTAGCTCTTGTCGGCCTTGTTCTTGTCGGCGACCTTGTCCAGGACCGCCGTCAGGTCGGCCTCGGTCTTGGGGAATTCGGAGCTGCCGGTGGCCTGCTGGAAGGTGGCGGCGTTGTAGATGGCGACCCGGGCGCCGGCGTAGTAGGGCACGCACAAGAGCTTGTCCTGGTACGTACAGGTGTTGGCGAGCGCCTTGATCCAGCTGTCGGAGTTGTCGAAGGTGGTCCGGTCGACCGGGGCCAGCGCGCCGGAGAGCACGTACTTCATGGTCTCGGTGTTGCCGAGCTCGACCACGTCGGGCGCGGAGCCGTCGGCGATCGCCTTGTCGAGCTTGGTCACCTTGTCGGCCCAGCCCTGGTAGGCGAGCTTGAGGGTGACGTTCGGGTACTTCGCCGCGAACTGGTCGTTGACCTGCTGCACCAGGTCGGGCCAGTTCTTCTGGGCGTCGTCCATCAGCCAGACGGTGACGGTGCCGCTCGCGGCCTTCGGGTCGGCGCCGGGGCTCTTGCCGTCCTTCGACGCCGTGCCGGCCGATGAACAGGCCGTCAGCCCGATCGCCAGGGCAGTGATTCCGAACGTCGACATGAGCTGACGCTTCTTCACGCCATCCTCCGAGGGTGCTAGAGCCGTGTTGCCCGCCGGCAGCGTGATGGCGCCCGCAACGGAGGGTCCGGGCAGGGGCGAAGAGCTTCGGGGAGGGCCGATACCACATCCGGTGAGGTTGAATTTCGAACCGGATGACTGGACTCTGGCCTAGACCATAGGTGGTGTCAACGGCCAAATGGCCTCGTCGCCACGGCCGTTGCAGAGCTGTTGTACCCCGTGGCGATCAGTCGCCGTACCGTCACCCTAAGTGGGACTTAAGGTGGATTTAAGGCCCACTTGAGGGAACGCGGTCACCTGGCGAATCCGCAGGTCAAACGGCGGGGAAACGAAACGGGCCCGCCATGCGACATGCGCATGACGGGCCCGTCGGCCGACGCCTCCCGGACACTCCCGGTGACGCCCCCCTCGGTCTCAGCCGATGGCTCCCGGCTGCCCGGTGAGCACCTCCACGGCCGCCAGCCCGCAGACCCGGGCGGCGCCGTGGGTGGCGATGTAGAGCGCGCCGACCGGCTCGGACTGCGGCAGCCCCATCTCGACCACCGCGGCGTCCGGCCGGGCCGCCACCAGGCGGCCCAGCGCGGCGGACATCCAGGCGTGCCGGTGCGCGTCCCGGACCACCAGTACCAGGCGGCGGCCCTCGGCGCCGGCCACCAGCTCGGCGACCAGGGCGTCCAGCAGCTCGGGGGCGGCCTGCGCCGCCGAGACCGCGCGGGTGCGGGTGCCGGGGAAGCGGTCGGCCAGCATGCCGGCCACGCCCCACGGGGTGACGTCGCCGACGGCGATGTTCGGCTCGTCCGAGAACGAGGCCACGAACGGGCGCTCGGACACCGGCTGCGGCTCGTGGCCCGGCGCCCGGACCACCTTCAGCGCCCGGCGGGCGGCCCGCAGGCCGACCGCGAGGTCCGGCTCCGGCCGCTCGCCCTGGGCCGAGATCCGGCCCCAGCTGCCGAGCGAGCGGACCCGGTCGGCGGCGTCCGCCAGCCGCTCCTCGGAGAGCACGCCGGCCCGCACGCCCGCCACGATGGCGTCGCGCAGCATCAGCACGGTGTCCTCGTCGGCCAGCCCGCCGCCGACGCAGATCGCGTCCGCGCCGGCCGCCAGGGCCAGCACGGTGCCGTCGCCCATCCCGAAGGTGTCGGCGATGGCGCCCATCTCGATCGCGTCGCTGACGATCAGGCCCTGGTAGCCGAGGCCGCCGTCGGCCGGGGCGGCCCGCAGCAGGTCGCGCAGCACGAGCGGGCTGAGGGTGGCCGGCAGCTTCGGGTCGAGCGCCGGGATCATGATGTGGGCGGTCATCACGGCCTTGGTGCCCGCCGCGATCGCCGCCTGGAACGGGATCAGGTCGCGCGAGCGCAGCACGTCCAGGTCGACGTCGATGACCGGCAGCCCGTGGTGCGAGTCGACGGCGGTGTCGCCGTGGCCGGGGAAGTGCTTGGAGCAGGCGGCCACGCCGGCCGACTGGAGGCCCTCCACCCAGGCGGCGGTGTGCCGGGCGCACAGCTCCGGGTCGGCGCCGAAGGAGCGGACGCCGATGACCGGGTTGCGCGGGTTGGAGTTGACGTCCGCGGTGGGCGCCCAGTTGTAGTTGACGCCGGCCGCGGCCAGCGCCCGGCCCAGCTCGCGGGCGACGTCCCGGGTCAGCGCCGGGTCGTCGATCGCGCCGAGCGCGAGGTTGCCGGGCCAGGACGAGCCGGAGCCCGCCTCCAGCCGGGTGACGTCGCCGCTCTCCTCGTCGATGGCGATCAGGAGGTCGGGGTTCTCCTCGCGCAGCGCCTTGGTGAGCTTGGCGAGCTGGTCGAGGTCGACCACGTTGCGGTCGAACAGCGCGACCGAGCCGAGCCCGGCGGCGAGGTGGCGGCGCAGCCACTGCGGCGGCTCGGTGCCGACGAAGCCGGGCTGCAGGACGGTCAGGGCGTCACGGTGCAGCTGGTCGCTGACCGGAGCGGTGGGGACGAGGATGCTCACGTTTCTCAGCCCTTCACGGCGCCGTCGGTCAGTCCGCCGACCGCCTTGCGCTGCAGGAAGACGAACAGGATCAGCACGGGGATGGCGAACATCGTGGACGCCGCCATGGTGGCGCCCCAGTCGTTGCCGAAGGCGGTCTTGAAGGACGACAGCCACAGCGGGAGGGTCTTGCCCTCCTCCTTGTTGAGGATCAGGACGAGCGGGAACTCGTTCCACGCGGTGATGAAGCCGAACAGCGAGGTCGACATCAGACCGGGGGCCAGCAGCGGGAAGATCACCTTCACGAAGGCCTGGGAGCGGGTGCAGCCGTCCACCATGGCCGACTCCTCCAGCTCCTTCGGCACCGCGGCGATGAAGCTGCGCAGCGTCCAGATGGTGAAGGGCAGCACCATCATCATGTAGAAGAACGTCAGCGGCACGAGGCTGTTCAGCATCTCGTTGTCGCGCGAGATCATGTAGACCGCGATGGTCATGACCTCCCACGGCGCCATCTGCGCGACCATGACGACCAGGACGAAGGCCTTGCGGCCGCGGAACTTCATCCGGGCGATGGCGAAGGCCGCGAGGGTCGCGATCACCAGCGAGATCAGCACCGCACCGACGGTGGCGATGAGGCTGTTGGTGACGTACGTCCAGAAGTTGGGCGCGTTGATCGCGGTGGTGAAGTGGTCGAGGGTCCCGTTGAACGGGATGAAGACCGGCGTCTTGCTGATGATGTCGTTGTCCTGCTTGAAGGCAGTCGCGATCATCCAGTAGACGGGGAAGATGAAGAAGACGAAGAGGACGACCGCGATCACGTTCGGCCAGGTACGTCCGATGAGCGAGCGCCTCACAGCTCGTCCTCCTGCTTGATCATGATGCGGAAGTAGTACGCCATCATCGCGCCCAGCATCAGGATGGTGAGCACCGCGATCGCGGAGCCGATGCCGTAGTGCTGCCCGGACGAACCCTCCAGGAAGGCGTGCACGGGCAGGGTGCGGGTCAGGTTCTCGGGGCCGCCGCCGTTGATCGCGTACACCTGGGTGAAGGCCTTGAAGACCCAGATGATCTCCAGGAACGTCGTGGCCAGGAAGAACGGCTTCAGGTTCGGGAAGATCACCGAGCCGAAGATCTTGGACGCGCCGGCGCCGTCCATCCGGGCGGCCTCGTAGAGCTCCTTGGGGATGGTGGTCAGTCCGGCGTACATGTTGAACGCCACGAAGGGGACCGACTGCCAGACGATCAGCAGGATCACCACGAAGAAGGTCGAGTACTGGTCGCTCATCCAGTTGTAGTCGGCCATCGCGTGCCAACCCAGCTTGTCCAGGAACCAGTTGACGACGCCCCACTGCTGGTCGAACAGCCAGGTGTAGACGGTGGTCGCGGCGACCACGGGCATCGCCCAGGCCATCAGCAGGCCGACCGAGAGGAGCAGCCGCATCCGCTTGCCGAGGCGGTTGAGCAGCAGGCCGATCAGGGTGCCGCCGACCATGATCAGCACGACGTTGACCAGGGTGAAGACGACGGTGCGCCCGGTGACCGCCCAGAAGTCCGGGTCGGTCAGCTGCTCCTTGTAGTTGTCGAAGCCGTTCCACTCGGTCAGGTGCTGGACGAACTGGCGCTTGTTGAGGTTCTGGAACGACAGCAGGACCGTCTTCACCAGCGGCCAGCCGAGCAGGGCGAGGGTCGCCACGGTGGCGGGCAGCAGCAGCAGGTACGGTGCCAGGCGTGCGCCGAGGCTCGGCCCGCCTGCGGGTCTGGCGCCCTTGCGGGGGGTGCCGTTGGCGCCACCACCGGCGGCACTCGTCTCAATTCCGGCCACGGCAGCCTTCCCTGAATCCGGGGACTGCGTCTGCACCCGCTCCGAATGCACAGCCATCGTTCTCACTTCCTCACAACCCGAACCACGACGGACAGGCGTCGCTC
>NZ_JBHWIJ010000110.1:0-25003 GCF_042732255.1 Kitasatospora sp. NPDC059803
CCGCCACCCCGGCGCAGCGCCCGCCGCCGGGCCGGGCGGCGCGCTCGGCGCGGCCCGGGTGCCGTTCCACGGCGAGCACCAGGCCGGCATCCTCGAACCCCAGCAGGCCCGGGTCCAGCTGGCCGCCTTCGACCTGGCCGAGGGCGTCGGCCGGGACGGGCTGCGCACCCTGCTCCAGCGCTGGACGAAGGCCGCCGAGCGGCTGACCGCCGGGGAGCCGGCCGAGGACGCCGACAACCAGGTGGCGCTGGACGCCGGCCCCTGCTCGCTCACCCTCACCGTCGGGTTCGGCGCCGCCCTGTTCGACAAGGCCGGGCTGGCCGACCGCCGCCCGCAGGCGCTCGAACCGCTGCCGCCCTTCCCCGCCGACGCGCTCGACCCGGCGCGCGGCGACGGCGACCTGTTCGTCCAGATCGGCGCCGACGACGCCCTGGTGGCCGTGCACGCGCTGCGGGTGCTGCAACGCCAGGCGGCCGGCACGGCGGCACTGCGCTGGCAGTCGGCCGGCTTCGCCCGTACACCCGGTGCCACCGCGCGCCCGATGACCGGCCGCAACCTGATGGGCCAGATCGACGGCACCAACAACCCCCAGCCGGGCGAGGACGGCTTCGCCGCCAAGGTGTTCTGCACCGCCGGGCCGGACCAGCCGGCCTGGCTCGCCGGCGGCTCGTACCTGGTGTTCCGGCGGATCCGGATGCTGCTGGACAACTGGGAGGCGCTGCCGACCGACCGGCAGGAACGGGTGATCGGACGGCGCAAGTCGGACGGCGCGCCGCTCGGCGCGCCCGCCGGGGCCGGCGAGCGCACCCCCGTCGACCTGGCCGCGCAGGGCCCGGACGGCGCGCTGGTGATCCCCGCCGACGCGCACGTCCGGGTGGCCGCCCCGGCCGCCAACGGCGGGGCGGCGATGCTGCGGCGCGGGTTCTCGTACCACGACGGCCTGCTGCCCGACGGCTCGCCGGACGCCGGGCTGCTCTTCCTCGCCTTCCAGGCCGACCCGCGCAAGGGCTTCACCCCGGTGCAGCGCAAGCTGGCCCGGGGGGACGGCCTCTCCCGCTTCCTGCGGCACGAGGCCAGCGGCCTGTACGCGGTGCCGCCGGGCGTCCCGGCCGGCGGCTACCTCGGCCAGCAGCTCTTCGAGTAGCACGCCCCCGACGGTCTCCGGTCCCGGCCACTGAAACGCTTTCCTGGCCGGCGCGCGGAGTCGTTATGGTGACTTCTTCGGCAACACCCCTGCCCCGGTTCCACCCTGTTCCCCACGGAGGCGTCATGTCGGCCACCCGCTACACCTACCTCGGCCCGGCCGGCACCTTCACCGAGGCTGCGCTGCGCACCCTGCCCGAGGCCGCGACCCGGGAGCTGGTGCCGCTGGCCTCGGTGCCGCTGGTGCTGGACGCGGTGCGCGGCGGGGACGCCTCAGGGGCGTTCGTCCCGATCGAGAACTCGGTCGAGGGCGCCGTCACCGCGACCAATGACGAACTCGCCGCCGGCACACCGCTGATGATCTACCGTGAGGTGCTGCTGCCGATCTCCTTCGCGCTGCTGGTGCGGCCGGGCACCGACCTGGCGGGGGTCAAGACGGTGACCAGCCACCCGGTGGCCCAGGCGCAGGTGCGCCGCTGGCTGGCGGCCAACCTGCCGGACGCGCAGTGGGAGTCGGCCGCCTCCAACGCGGACGGCGCCCGGCTGGTCGCCGAGGGCCGCTACGACGGGGCGTTCGCGGGCGAGTTCGCGGCGCCGATCTACGGGCTGGACCCGCTGGTCAAGGACATCGCGGACGCGCAGACCGCGACCACCCGGTTCGTCCTGGTCGGCCGCCCGGGCCGGGTCTCCTCGCCGACCGGCGCGGACAAGACCTCGATGGTGGTCTGGCTGCCGGACGACCACCCGGGCGCGCTGCTGGAGCTGCTCCAGGAGTTCGCGGTGCGCGGGGTCAACCTGATGCGGATCGAGTCGCGGCCGACCGGCGAGGGCATCGGCAACTACTGCTTCCTGATCGACTGCGAGGGGCACCTGTCCGATCGCCGGGTGGCGGAGGCCGTGATGGGGCTGAAGCGGATCTGCCCGCAGGTGCGGTTCCTCGGCTCCTATCCGCGCGCCGACCGGCAGGTCTCCACGCACCGGCGGCCGGGGACCTCGGACGACGATTTCACGGCCGCCGCCGACTGGCTCTCCCGGTGCCTCGACGGGCGCGGCGACATCTGATCCACGCGACGGCACCGCGACAACATCCGATCGCTGCCCTTTGTCTTTCCGCCCTTTTCCGATCGTTTTCCCGCGGCCGGACGGAAGGGGGCGGGTGACCGCACCCGTCGTCCACAGGGGCCCGCGGCCCCGGAACCCGCCATCCACAGGGGCGGGGACTATCCACAGCCGAAAGTTATCCACAGGCCTGGGGATGAGTCGACAAACCGGTATAGCCACTGCGGGTTTCGGTCGGATCATTGGTTAGCGGCGTAGAGATGACTAATCGGACCAGAGTCACCCGTGTGCCAGCAAATCACCTGTCTGAGTGCTTCAATTCCCTCACCCGAGAAGGTCAAATGAGGTTTGAAACCTCAATTCCCTGGCTTCGGTGATCGGAGGGCCGACCTCCCCTTCAATCCACAGGCACCGCCCGGATCCTGTGGATAACCCTGGCCCCGCCCGATCCCCACAGAAGTTATCCACAGGATCCGGGCGGTTATCCCCAGGGGAAAACCCGTACCGGTGGACGAGCCTGCGCCCGGTACGCTTGGGCCTGTGATTGACCTTCGCCTGCTTCGTGAGGACCCTGACCGAGTGCGCGCCTCGCAGCGCGTCCGTGGCGAGGACGTCGACCTGGTCGACGCCCTCCTCTCCGCCGACGAACGGCGCCGGTCCTCGGGCAGTCGCTTCGACGAACTGCGCAGCGAGCAGCGGACGCTCGGCAAGCAGGTCGCCCAGGCCAAGGGCGAGGAGAAGGCCGCCCTGCTGCAGCGCACCAAGGAGCTGGCCGCCGCGGTCAAGGCCGCGGACGCCGAGCAGGGCGTGGCCAAGGAGGAGGCCGAGCGCCTGCTCCGCTCGCTGGCGAACCTCATCGACCCGGCCGCCCCGGTCGGCGGCGAGGAGGACTTCGTCACCCTGGAGGAGATCGGCACCCCGCGCGACTTCGCCGCCGAGGGCTTCGAGCCGCGCGACCACGTCGAGCTCGGCCAGATCCTGGGCGCGATCGACACCGAGCGCGGCGCCAAGGTCGCCGGCGCCCGCTCGTACTACCTGACCGGTGTCGGCGCGCTGCTGGAGCTCGCCCTGGTCAACATGGCCATCGCCCAGGCCACCGCGGCCGGCTTCATCCCGATGATCACCCCGACCCTGGTCCGGCCCGCCGCCATGGACGGCACCGGCTTCCTCGGCCAGGCCGCCGAGAACGTGTACCACCTCGCCGAGGACGACCGGTACCTGGTCGGCACCAGCGAGGTCCCGCTCGCCGCGTACCACATGGACGAGATCCTCGACGCCGAGAAGCTGCCGCTGCGCTACGCCGGCTACTCGTCCTGCTTCCGCCGCGAGGCCGGCACCTACGGCAAGGACACCCGCGGCATCATCCGCGTCCACCAGTTCGAGAAGGTGGAGATGTTCGTCTACACCACTCCCGAGGACGCCGAGAACGAGCACCGCCGCCTGCTCCAGTGGGAGAAGGACTTCCTCAACGCGCTGGAGCTGCCCTACCGGGTGATCGACGTCGCCTCCGGCGACCTCGGCGCCTCGGCCGCGCGCAAGTTCGACATCGAGGCCTGGATCCCGACCCAGGGCAAGTACCGCGAGGTCACCTCGACCTCCAACACCACCGAGTACCAGGCCCGCCGGCTCTCCATCCGGATGCGCGAGGAGGGCAAGACCCGCCCGCTGGCCACCCTGAACGGCACCCTGGTCGCCATCCCGCGCACCATCGTGGCGATCCTGGAGAACCACCAGCAGGCCGACGGCTCGGTGGCCGTGCCCGAGGCGCTGCGGCCGTTCCTCGGCGGGCGGACCGTCCTCGAACCGGTCAAGTAGCACCGCGCCACCCGCACCACCCGCAACTCCCGGGAGACGTACGGCCCATGAGCACCACCAGCCCCAGCCCCGTCTCCCCCAACGGTGAGCACCCGAGCGGTGCCGACCTGCCCTACCGGCTGGTCGCCACCGACCTCGACGGCACCCTGCTGACCAGCGCGGAAACCGTCTCCGAGCGCACCCGCGCCGCCCTGGCCACGGCCACCGGCGCGGGCGCGCTGCACATCGTCGTCACCGGCCGCTCCGCCGCCTGGGCCCGCCCGGTCTTCGACGAGATCGGCTACACCGGGATAGCCGTCTGCGGCCAGGGCGCCCAGGTGTACGACGCCGGCGCGCACCGGCTGCTCACCTCCCTCACCCTGGACCGCCGGCTCGCCGCGCTCGCCATCGCCAAGATCGAGGCCGAGACCGGCCCGCTGGCGGTCGCCGCCAACCAGGACGGCCTGGACGGCCAGGTGCTGGCCGGCCCCGGCTACGAGCTGCTGATCGGCTCCGACCTGCCGGTCGTCCGGGTCGACCGCGACCAGCTGCTCGACGCCCCGGTCAGCAAGCTCTACATCCAGCACCCGGGCCTGACCGACGACGCGCTCGCCGAGGCCGCCCGCCGCGTCGCCGGGGACCTGGTCGGCGTCGTGATGGCCGGCGCCGGAGTGGTCGAACTGCTGCCGCTGGGCCTGTCCAAGGCCACCGGGCTGGCCGTCGCCGCCCGCCGCCTGGGCGTCCGCGGGGCCGACACCATCGCCTTCGGCGACATGCCCAACGACGTGCCGATGTTCGGCTGGGCGGCCCGCGGCGTGGCGATGGCCAACGCCCACGAGGAACTGCTCGCCGTCGCCGACGAGGTCACCGCGAGCAACGACGAGGACGGCGTCGCCGTCGTCCTGGAACAGCTCTACCCGGGCGTCTAGGGGCTCTCTTTCGGATCACGTCGTGGTGTTCGGCGGGGGTTCAACTCCAGTTGTAGGATGACCGGGCAAGCGGTTGTAGGATGACCGACGACCGGCGTTGACCAGCGACGCGGCGACCAACGACGAAGGGAGCACCGGCATGACCAACGACGGCAACAGCCTCCAGGCGGCCGGACGGCGCTCCCTGGTGGACACCGCGATCGACCAGCTGCGCGAGCAACTGGCCGGCGGCGTCTGGCCGGTGGGATCGCAGATCCCCACCGAGCACGAGCTCGCCGAGCGGCTGCAGGTCGGCCGGAACACCGTCCGGGAGGCGATCCGGGTGCTGGTGCACGCCGGCATGCTGGTCTCCCGCCAGGGCGAGGGGACGTTCGTCCGCTCCACCAGCGACCCGGCCGCCGTCCTGCGCGGCGTCCAGCGCTCGGGCATCCGGGACGTCCTGGAGGTCCGGGCCGCACTGGAGACCGAGGCCGCCCGACTGGCCGCGCTGCGGCACACCCGCGAGGACGTCGAGCGGATGCGGGCCGCGCTGGCCCGCGAGGCCGAGGTGATCGCCTCGCACGCCGAGCGGACCGACCGCGAGGCCACCGTCGAGCACGACCTGGAGTTCCACACCGCCATCGTCGAGGCCGCGCACAACCCGGCGCTCACCGAGGTCTACCGCTACTTCGGCGCCTCCGTGCGCGAGTCGATGACCTCGGCCTTCGGCGACCACGACATGCCCGAGGTGGCCGTGGCCACCCACGCGGCGCTGGTCGACGCGATCGAAAGCGGCGACCCCGACCGTGCCGAGGCCGCGTGTCGTGCGCTGCTCGCCGAGCCGACCGCGGCCGTCGAGCAGCTCCTCGCGGCCATCGCGGCCCGGAAGTGACATAGGCACCCGCCTGCCTTCCGCCCTCCGCGCCCTCGCGCACATTCACGAAAGAACAGCACACCCATGGCCGTCACCCGTGCCCAGCAGCCGGTTGCCACCACGTCCCTCCCGCTTCCCGTCCGCACCCGGCTGGCCCACCCCGCGCTGCTGCTGACCGGCATCCTGCTGGTCGCGCTGAACATGCGCGCCTGCCTGGCGGCGGTGTCGCCGATGGTCGGCGAGATCCAGCGGACCTTCGGACTCTCCGCCACCGCGAGCGGACTGATCACCACCGTGCCGGTGCTGTTCCAGGGCGTCGGCGCCCCGCTCACCCCCCGGCTGACCCGGCGGTTCGGCACCGAGCGGGTGGTGCTGGGCGCCGTCCTGGTGCTGGGCGCGGGCGTGCTGCTGCGGGTGCTGCCCTCGGTGGCGGCGCTGTACGCGGGCTGCGTGGTGATCGGCGTGGCCATCGCGGTGCTGAACGTGTCGATGCCGGGCCTGGTCAAGCGGGAGTTCCCGGACCGGGCGGCGGCGATGACCGGCGTCTACTCGACCACCATGCTGGTCGGCGCGACCATGGCGGCCGGCCTCTCGGTGCCGCTGGAGCACGCCCTCGGCGGCGGCTGGCAGGCCTCGCTGGGCACCTGGTCGCTGCTCGCGCTGATCGCCGCGGTGGCCTGGCTGCCGCAGGTGCTGCGCTCCCGGCAGGAGCGGGCGGCGGTCGCGACCCGTCTCTCCACTGGCCCTGCGGCCGGTCAGGCGGCCGGTCGGGCGGCCGAGAAGCCGATCGAGGGCATCTGGCGCTCGCCGATGGCCTGGCAGATCAGCCTCTTCATGGGCATCTCGTCGCTGCTGGTGTACACCCTGGTCGCCTGGATGCCGACCATCCTGGCCGACCACGGCATGGACCGCGGCGAGGCCGGTCTGGTCTTCGCCTTCTCCAACCTGGTGCAGGTCGCGGGCGCCTTCCTGGTGCCGCTGCTGGCCGGCCGGATGACCCGCCAGCGCGGGCTGGCGGTGGCCATGGCCGGACTGAACGGCCTCGGCATCGCCCTGCTGCTGATCGCGCCGGTGTCCGGCGCCTGGGTGTCGGCGACCATCCTGGGCGTCGCCCAGGGCGGTTCGCTGGGCCTGGGCCTGGCCTTCATCGTGCTGCGCACCGGCAGCGCGGCCGGCGCCGCCCAACTGGGCGGGATGTCGCAGGCGGTCGGCTACCTGGTCGCGGCGGCGGGCCCGGTCGGCGCCGGCGCGCTGCACCAGCTCACCGGCGGCTGGACGGCCACCCTGGTGCTGATGCTGGTGCTGGCCACCGTGGTCGGCGCGGCCGGCTGGGGCGCGGGCCGCAACCGGACGCTCGGCTAGCACCCCTGCTCGGACCGACCCGGGCTGGCCTCGTTGAGGCCGGCTCGGGCCGACCCCGGCTGCCCCGGGTCGACCCCAGTTACCCCAGGCCGGCCCCGGCCGGCTACTCCTCGGCGGCCAGGGTCAGTCCGGCCAGCTTCACCGAGGCCAGCACCGTCGCCGCCACGGTGACCGCCAGCAGCAGCGGGACAGCCACCCCGAGCGAGACGTCGGCGCCGATCGCGGCGTCCCCGGCGACCGCCTCGGCCACCGACCGGCCCCACTGCTGGACGCTCAGCGTCCGGGCGCCCGACACGAAGTTGCCGATCAGCGACTCCCAGACCAGCGCGTACCCCAGTCCGGCCACCACCGCGTGCCGGGTGACCACGCCGAGCAGCAGGAACAGCGCGCTGTACGCCACCCCGGCGACCAGCACGGCCACGGTGTAGCCGAGCGCGATGCCGTCCCTGGTGCCGATCAGCAGCAGGCCGCAGAGCAGCGTCGGGAGGGCGGCGAACACCCAGGTGGTGCCGATCGCGACGACCAGTTTGGTGGTGACGATCTTCCACCGCGGCAGCGGCTTGGCCAGCAGGTAGACGATCGAGCCGTCGTCGATCTCGGTGGCGATCACGCCGGTGCCGACGACCAGGCCGAGGATCGGCACCAGGGTGCCGAGGCCGAGCTGCCCGAGGATCTTGACGGTGAGGTCGTGCTCGTTCCCGCTGGCGGTGCCGCTCGCGACGGCCGAGATGACCAGCAGCAGGGCGGGGACCACCAGCAGCAGGAGGCCGCGGCGGCGGCCCAGCAGGCCGCGCAGGGTCAGCCTGGCGACGGTCGGGTTCATGGTCGGTCGGCCCTTTCCTGGGTCCGGTAAGGGAGTTCGGTGGCTCGGACGCCGGGCCTCACGCGGAGACCAGGTAGGAGAAGACGCTCTCCAGCGACTCGTCCGCCGGCGACACGGTGTACAGCCGGATGTCCGCCTCCTGGGCGACCCGGGGCAGCAGGGTGGTGAAGCCCTGGAAGTTCACCGCCTCGATCCGCAGCGCCCGTTC
This sequence comes from Kitasatospora sp. NPDC059803, assembly GCF_042732255.1. NCBI lineage: Bacteria > Bacillati > Actinomycetota > Actinomycetes > Kitasatosporales > Streptomycetaceae > Kitasatospora > Kitasatospora sp. NPDC059803. The sequence continues at coordinate 8,172 of NZ_JBHWIJ010000110.1, forward strand.
CCGCGCGTCCACCTCGATACCGGTCGTGGAGCCGTCGGCGATCAGCGCGGCGGCCAGCCTGCGGTCGTCGCTGGAGCGAACCAGGTAGCGGTGCGGCCGGTCGGTCATCAGCCGGCGGATCTTCCGGAAGTCGCCCGAGGCGGCATGCCGGCCGGCCACCACGACCTCGATGTGCCGGGCCAGTTGCTCGACCTCCTCCAGGATGTGGGAGGAGAACAGCACCGTCCGGCCGTCCGCGCCGAACCGGCGCAGCAGCTCCATCAGCTGGAGCCGCTGGCGCGGGTCCATGCCGTTGAACGGCTCGTCGAGCAGCAGCACGGCCGGGTCGTGGACCAGTGCGGAGGCCATCTTGACCCGCTGCTTCATGCCCTTGGAGTACGTCCCGGTGCGGCGGTCCTTGGCGTAGGCCATCTCCACCAGGTCCAGGGCACGCCGGGCGGCGGCGCCCGGGTCGGCGAGGCCGTGCAGTTCGGCGTTGGCGAGCACGAACTCCCAGCCGGTCAGGTAGTCGTACATCGACTCCCGCTCCGGGACCAGGCCGATCTGCCGGTACACCTGCTGGTTGCGCCAGATCGGCGCGCCGTCCAGGGTGACCGCCCCGCTGGAGGGCGCGAGGAATCCGCTCATCATGTGGATGAGGGTCGACTTGCCCGCGCCGTTCGGACCGAGCAGGCCGGTGATGCCTGGGCCGATCGTCATACTGATGTCGTTGACGGCGACCACGTTCCCGAACCAGCGGGAGACCTTGTCGATGGTGATGGTGGCCATGACGCCCTCTCAAACTCCTCGGTTCATCAGACGCTGCGGTAGCGGCGCAGCAGCAGCCCGTACGAGCCGGACACCATCGCGAGAACGGCGACGGTGAAGACGACCACGCCGAGCCCGCCGGGCGCGTGCATCCGGCCGCCCATCCCGCCGACGTCGAAGAGCTGGTTGGTCAGGCTCTCCACCAGGTCGTTCGGCGACAGCAGCGCGATCCACTGGGCGGAGTCCGGGACGGTGAGCTCGGTGGCGGTGCCGATCCGGGTCAGGATCGCCACCACGGCCGTGCTGATCGCCAGGTAGCCCATGATCCCGGCCACCCCGAAGCCGCGGCGCGGGGTCGCGGCGGCGACCACCAGCGCCACCGAGGTCGGCACCAGGGAGTACAGCAGGGCGGCGACCAGGCCGGACAGGAAGTGCCCGGTGTTGTGCCCGAAGTCCAGCCCGCCCAGCAGCGCCCCGATGTAGAGGACCAGCAACGGCGCAGCCATCAGCAGGAACTGGGCGCTGACCATGGCGGCGAACTTGGCCCGGACGTAGTCGGCGCGGGTGATCGGGCGGGAGAAGTACAGCGGGACGGTGTGGTACCGGAGATCCCGGGAGAACAGCACCGGCGCCTGCGAGGCCAGGAAGATCGACACGACCAGCACGAACGAGGACAGGTACCGCGGGTAGTCCAGCGGCAGCTCCTTCGCGCTGGTGGCGAGCGCGATCGCCACCATGACCACGGCCGGCAGCGTGACCACGCCGAGCACCAGCATCGGCAGCACCTTGGACTTGCCGGAGCGCCCGAGCCCGTACGCGGCGCGCAGGCTCTGGGTGAACAGCGAGCGGGTCGCGTAGGCCCGGCCGAGCCGGGGCCCGGTGTAGCCGCGGTAGCCGATGTCGTGGATGACGCCGGTGTCGGCGGACCTGGTGTCAGGAGGCAGCGACATCGTCCGTCCCTCCCCTGTTCTCGTCGGTGAAGATTTCGGCGACCCGGTGGCGGCGCTGCTCCAGCCGGACCAGGCCGAGGCCCAGGCCGGCGACGGTGTCGCGGATGGTGTCGTAGGTGTCGTCGCCGGCCAGCCGGACCAGCAGCAGGTGCGAACCCTCCGGCTGGACGGACAGCCCGGCGGCGGCCAGCCGTGCGCGGACGGCGTCGCCCGGCTCCGGGACGGCGTCCTGCGGGTGGTCCGTCACCTCGACCGCCAGGACGGCCGTCGCCTCGGTGAAGGAGGCGGTGGAGGAGGAGCGCAGCAGCTTGCCGCCGTCGATCACGACCAGGTGGTCGCAGGTGCGCTCCAACTCGCCGAGCAGGTGGGTGGTGACCAGCACCGAGATCCCGAAGTCGGTGTGCACCCGGCGGATCAGGCCCAGCATCTCGTCCCGGCCGGCCGGGTCGAGACCATTGGTCGGCTCGTCCAGCAGCACCAGCTTCGGGTCGTGCACCAGCGCCTGCGCGAGCTTGACCCGCTGCTTCATGCCGGTCGAGTACCCGCCCATCGGCCGGTACCGCTCCTCGTACAGGCCGACGTGCCGCAGGGTGTCCGCGGTGCGCTCACGGGCGGCGGTGGCCGGCAGCCCCGCCATCCGCGCCATGTGCACCACGAACTCGGTCGCCGACACGTCCGGTGGCAGGCAGTCGTGTTCGGGCATGTAGCCGACCCGTTCACGGATCTCCGGGCCCCGGGTGGCGACGTCCAGGCCGAGGACCTCGCCGCGGCCGGACGTCGCCGGGGCGAGGCCGAGCAGGATCTTGATGAGGGTGGACTTGCCCGCCCCGTTGGCCCCGACCAGCCCGACCACCCCGGGCCGCACCTCGACGGTGAGCTGGTCGAGGGCGGTGACCCGGGGGAACCTCTTGGTGAGGCCATCCGTCTTGATGACAGCAGTGGACACCTGCTCAACGTAACGGGCTTGCGCGCCAAGGGCTATGAGCTGGAATGACGAGCCCGTCTGCTGCTGCGGTATGACGCCGCCGACAATCTCCCCTAAGGGGCGGAGGGTCTCCCCTCAGGGTCGACGCGACGCTCAGCCCAGCTGGGCGAGGCCCTCGGTGGCGATCTGCTCGAAGACGGCGAGGTCGTTCTCGAAGATCGAGTCCGGCACCGGCCAGTGGATCACCAACTCGGTGATGCCCAGCTCCTGGTACTTCCCCGCCCAGTCCACGAAGGCGTCCAGCGACTGAAGCGGCCGCTCCGCCGTCGAGCCCTGGAGCAGCATCTTCTCCAGCTCGCGCACGTCCCGCCCGGTCGCGTCGCAGGCCGCGGTCAGCTTCTCGATCTGCTTCCCGACCACCTCGGGCGCCCGCTCGACGGGCACGTCCGCCGGACCCTTCGGGTCCCCGTACGTCACCCAGCCCTGGCCGTACTCGGCCGCCAGCTTCAGCCCGCGCGGACCGGTCGCGGCGACGTAGAACGGCAGTCGCGGGGTCTGCACGCAGCCGGGGATGTTCCGGGCCTCGACCGCCGAGTAGTGCGCCCCCTCGCGCGTCGTGGCGTCCGTACGCAGCAACTCGTCCAGCAGCGGCAGGAACTCGCCGAACCGGTCCGCCCGCTCCTTCGGCGACCACGCCTCCTGCCCCAGCGCCGTCGCGTCGAAGCCCGTCCCGCCGGCCCCGATGCCCAGCGTCACCCGCCCGCCGGACACGTCGTCCAGCGTGATCAGCTCCTTCGCCAGCGTCACCGGGTGCCGGAAGTTCGGCGACGTCACCAGCGTCCCCAGCCGGATCCGCTCGGTGGCGGTCGCCGCAGCCGTCAGTGTGGGGACCGAGCCGAACCACGGCTCGTCCCGGAAGCTCCGCCAGGACAGGTGGTCGTAGGTGTAGGCGGCATGGAAGCCGAGCTCCTCGGCCCGCCGCCAGATCTTCTGCCCCTCGCTCCACCGGTGGATGGGGAGGATCACGGTACTCAAGCGCATGCCGTCGACCTTACGTCGATGGGACCACACTCGGTGTTGGCGCATCGACCACCTTGCCAGTTCAGTGCGCCAAGTCCGTCAGCCACCCAGTGACCGGTGATGACACGTCGTCGCAGCATTCCGTGGAGGGCCGTGGACTCGGTATCGCCAGGGCGGATCTGCGTCATCACCTCACTGTTATGCAGAGCCGCATAGGCGTCATCGTTACAGGTCGGATGCGGTGAGCGGAGATCCTCAGACCCTCCCGGAGCCAGGGTCGACTCCGACGGCTCAGACGGAGCAGCTTCCGACTAAAGGGGGCCTGATGGACGAGCTGGCGCAACAACATGGACCATAGGCCGACAACACACCGAACCATGCAAAAAGTGACACAAAAACGATCAATGCAGATCGATTTCATTCATCGAAAATGCACCCTACCATCGATTCCGGCATTTTATGATCAAATAAGATGCATCCACGAGATGGCGGCCTTAAGTCGCGAAGCAGTCTGCCAAACTTGTCCTCATGGATAGTGATTCCACACCGAGGCCACCGAACCTGACATCGCGGATCGTTCTCGTTACGCCAGAACTTGCCGGATCCATCCTGGAGAGAAATCGCAATAACAGGCCGGTGGACAAGGGAGTTATCAAGCAGATCTCCGATGCCATCGCGAGGGGCGAGTGGCAGGTCACCCACCAAGGAATCGCCCTGGCCGGGAGTGTCGAGAGCGGAAGACTCCTGGACGGCCAGCATCGACTGGAGGCAGTCAAGGGGTGCGGAGTCGCGGTGCCCATGCTCATCTTCGAGCACGTCCCCGAGGAAACCTTCTCGGTGCTGGACACTGGGCGAAGCCGGTCCGCTGGCGCGGTGCTTGCGCTAACCGGGGAGAAGGACTACACGCTCCTGGCAGCCACAGTGCGACATGTCCAATTGTATCGATCAATGCCAGATTCCACCTGGGCCGGATCGGCCTCCAGGCTGACAAATCAGCAGGTCCTTGAGCTCTTCCAGGAGGACCGCGACTCTTATCTCAATGCCGTAGCCATTGGGCGCCTATTGGGGAAAACCGCAAAGATCATTCCCACGGCGGCCGCCACAGGATACTACCTAACCGTCGACGCATGCCCATCGGCCAGCGCGGACGCGTGGATCGAAGGCTTGTCAACGGGGGCCGGGCTGGCTACCGATGACCCTCGCCTTGCCCTGCGCAACGTCCTAACAGCGTTGTCGATGGGATCCACAGTACGACGCAGGACAGACAATCGCGGGCAACTTGGACTCTACATCAAGGCGTGGAATTCCTGGGTCTTCAAGAAGCCCGTAAAGGCCCTCCGATTCCAGCAAACCGAGAAGATGCCCATCCCTGTCCGCCAGACTCCACTGGGTTAGCGACTGGCACTGTCACTACGCGCCGAGCGCTTCGATGGACGCGGCTCCAACTCGAGAGAACCGCCGGGCCGTCCTACACCCTGGGCTTCCGGGACGTCTGGAGCGAACACGGCAGGGCACTCGGTGCTCCGGCTCATGCCGGAGCACCGAGGATGGCACACAGGCTGAACGCATCCGTGACCGACGAACCCCACGACGGGCCTCCGGAGCCCAGTCACCTGCCAAGGCTGTCCCAAGTCGCCTACATCCAGCCAGCCATAACGGGTGTACCGAGATCCCCAAGGCATCAGCTTGCATAAGATGCAAGCTAGTATCCGACTTATGCAAGCTCCTCCGCCGGCACTTCTGCCGCTTCTGCGTACGGCCTTCCAGGGCGAGCTGTTGGCCTGGCTGTACCTGCATCCGCAGGAAGAGGCTTCGCTTACCGAACTCGCCTCACGTTTCGGCGTTTCGAGTGCGACCGCCAGCCGTGAGGCGGACCGGCTGGTCAAGGCAGAGCTGATCGCTGCTCGACGGCACGGAAACCTCCGCCTCTTGCGAGCCAACACCACCGGGCGGCTGGCGGGCCCGCTGACCGAGCTGTTCGCCCTCACCTACGGTCCGATCGCGGTGCTCGGCGATCTGCTGCTGCCACTGGCAGGCGTCGAGGAAGCCCATATCTACGGCTCCTGGGCAGCCCGCTACTCGGGAGAACACGGCGAGGTGCCCAATGACGTCGATGTCTTGGTGGTGGGCAACCCCGATGAGGACGAGCTGTACGAGGCTGCGCGCCAGGCGGAGGGCCTGCTCGGCCGAGAGGTCAATGTCCACCGGGTCTCGCCCGCCCGTTGGCGCGAGCCGGGGACGGATCCGTTTCTCACGGGCGTCCAGAGCCGGCCGACGGTTCGGCTCGAACTCTTCGGAGGGAAGAACAAGTGATGAGGTGGCAGCAGGGCCGCGCTGCGGTCGAGGGCATGCTGGCGCGCAAGGAACTGGAGCGAGTACCGGCGAACCGGGAACAGGCCGACAATCTCCTCACCCAGGCATCGAATCACGTCAAGGCGGCCCAGGCCGTCGTTTCCTTCGATGCGATCGGCGCCTACCAACTGCTGTACGACGCGGCGCGCAAGGCACTGGTCGCGATCCTGGAGAACCAGGGACTGCGGCCAACCAGCCGAGGGGGTCACATCGCAGTCCTGGAAGCCGTCAGTACACAGCTCGATCCACCTCTCGGGGCAGCCCTCAGGCCCTTCGACCGCATGCGCCGACGCCGAAACCAGGCGGAGTACGCGGATTTGGACTATCCCAAAATCGAAGCCCAGGACGTGACCGGTGACGCACCGAAGGTCACGGCGATCATCGAGCTCGCAGAGCGGGTCCTGGATGAGATGAGCCCCTTCTGACGGTGATCCAGGCGAATCAGGAGTGGATCGACCCAGGTCAGGCTGCGACGAATGGACGAGTCAGAGCTGGCGGACGATGGGGAGGGTGTCCGTGCCGCGTTGGCGGGCGGCGCGGCGGGCGAGGCCGGGGGAGTTGCCGGTGCCGAGGATCTGGCCGTCGGCGATCGCGATCCAGGTGCCCGGTGCCAGTCCGGTGGGCGGGGTGAGGGACAGGGCCGACGTCAGGGCGGGGTCCGGTTGGAGGCGGTCGGGGCGTGGGGTCGGCGAGTCGGTGCCGGAGCGCCAGCGGGCCGTTGTCCGCTCGCCGCCCAGTCGGCGTGACCACAGCACGTGCTGCAGCACGATCAGGGGGCCGAGCACGGTCAGCAGGGGGAAGCCCGCCGTCAGCGCGCCCAGGGCGAACAGCGCGCTGACCGCGCTGGTCACGACCACTCCGACGGCTGCCGCCAGCAACGCGGCCGTCCGTCCGAACGCCTTGGCGGCGACCAGCGGGAACAGTACGAGGAGCAGCAGGTCGCCGAGGCCCACGGCGACCGGCGGGCTGCCGCCCGTCAGGACGAGCATCGGGGCGAACGGCCTTCCCTGGACCTGGGTGACGAAGTTCGCGGTGACCTGCGTCAGGGTGGTCGCCACCAGGTCGTAGCAGGACAGGACGGCGGCCAGGCCGGCCGCGTGCGCCGATCGCATCCCGCTCTGCGTCCACAGGTTGGCCACGCCCACCACCGCGACGGCGAGCATCACGTCGGTGCAGGCGCGCACCGCGACGGGGTGGCCGCTGCACGCCGCCGTGGCGCCGGCGGCCACGAGTGCGAGGCCCCAGGCCCAGCGGCCGGAGCAGACCGGTGCCAGGGTGAACTGCACCGCCAGGCAGAGCACCAGGCCGAACAGCGCCGAGACGACCACGCCCGGCAGCTTGAGGTAGAGCAGCGGGGCCAGCACGACGCCGACGCACAGGACTGCGATGTCGCCGGAGGTGTAGACGCCCACCGGAGGCCTGGGCATCCGCACGCGGACCAGGTACCCCCCTGCCGCGGCCATCAGCAGGGCCACGCAGCAGCTCAGGGCGACGAGGGGGATCGCGTTCATGCGCCGCTCCCGGCCCGGACGCCGACCGGACGGGCCGGCTCGAAGGTGTGTTCCCGCAGGTCCGCACGGACCGGACTGGACGGCGGCAGTTTCGACCGGTCGTCGTGGAGCACGATGCCGGCCAGCGGCAGCCCCGCCGCCGATGCCCCCTGTTCGAGCCTGCGGTGCAGTGTCGCCGCGGGCAGCGCACGGACCAGGAGGTGCAGCAGCGCACCGCCGTCCGGCTCCTCGGTCAGCGTGTACCTGGCCGGCAGCGGCACGTCCGGCTCCCCCTCGACCAGGTCGAGGACGTCCCTGGTCGGCACGGAGGCGCTGAGCGGCCCCGACCAGCGGCCCAGGACGGCGGACGTGGCCGGCAGGTGCGCCCACTCGCACCCGGCCTCGCCGACGGGCAGCCGGACCAGGTCGCCGGTGGCGTACCGCAGCAGCAGGGTGCACTCCCGGTAGGGCACGAAGGGGGTGTGCACCAGCATCCCGACCTCCCCCGGCGCGGTCGGCTCCCAGGTCTGCGGGTCGAGCACCTCCAGGTGCCCGAACTCGGTGGTGTGGTGCAGATGCCCCTGGGAGCACGGCGCGCCGCCCGAGGGGAGCGTCTCCGTCATCAGGTAGGACGTGGACACCGGTGCGCCGAACGCCGCTTCGGCCCGCTCCCGCAGGGGGGCCGACAGCACCTCGCCGCCCACCCCGATGCTCTCCAGCCCGAAGTCCGCGGACCGCCACCCGCCCTGCTCGGCCTCCTGTACGAGCGCGGAGAGGTACGACGCGGAGGCGGTGAGGTGGGTGATCTGCGGGGCCTTGCCGGGCAGGCCGAGCGGTGCGGCGAGGCGGTCCAGGGCGAGCGCGGGGTCGATCGTCCCGAACTGGACGAACGAGGCGCCGACCCGGGTGGTGGACTCCTCGGCGACGACCAGCGGCAGGGTGGCCCTGGAGCAGCCCGCGTACGCCACGGTGTGCCGGGGGCGCAGCCCGAGGGTCAGTGCCGCCGAGATGGTGCTGAGGGCGATCGTCGTCTCCAACTCGGCCCGGGAGTACCAGACCGCGGTCGGGGTGCCGCTGGTGCCGGTGGTCAGCGCCATCAGGGCGGGCTCGGCGGCGGCGGAGACGAACGCGGCGGGCAGGCCGCGCAGGGCCGCCTTCGGGGTGACGGGCACCCGCGACCAGGTCTCCGTGTCGAGCGTGTCGGGGTCGATCCCGAGGTCGTCGAAGGTCCGCCGGTAGTAGGCCGTGTGGCGGACGGCGGCGCGCGCGGTGGCCCGCAGGCTCCGCCGGGTGACCGTGCGCCGCACCTCCGGGTCGACCTGCCCGGCCTGCCCCGGCAGCAGTGCCGAGTCCGCGCCCGGCTCGCCGAACTCGGCGAGCGTGCGGACCATGTCGTCGGCGATCCGTCCGAGGTCCTGGGGCCGGATCCTGCGGTTGAGCAGGATCGATGCGCCGTACCGGAGTTGACTCACCGCAGTGCCGAACACGAGACCTCCTGGAACCTGGGCCGGGGATGCTCACCCCGGCCCAGGCCGGGACGACTCGGTCAGGCCATGTGCGCGAACATGGCGGCGGTCAGGGTGCTCAGGGCGTACTTGAAGTAGTGCTTGACCATGTCAAGACCTCCTGGTGGGGCTGGCCGGCGCGGCCGAGCACGCCCCGATGGCGTGCTCCGGCGCCGGCGGGTGGGGAGTGCAGTTTAGGGAATCGAACAATGCGCGACCAGAGGTGAGACAGCATCAAATTCCGTGCCATGAAAGGGCGGTGGCGCAGCTCGGCCGGGCAGGGCCTACGGGTGCGGGCGGGTGCGCTGGGCCGGGAGGCGGGGCTCGGGGGCGCGGCGGGCGATCTCGGCGAGGGTGTGGAAGAGGACGTCGCCGAGCAGGACCGGCTCGCGGGAGGCGTCCGGGGAGGCGGCGGGCGGGATGGTCGGGGGAGGCTCGTCTCGGAGCTGGCGAGTGGGCATGGCTCTTCCTGCCGACGGGGTGGCCGTGCACACTCCTGCCCGTCGCGCCCCGGGGACACCCCGGCCGCCGGGCGAATAGGCCGGAAACGGCGCCTCGGGGGCCGAAAGCCACAGGTCCGGCGGGTCGGCGGCGCCGTCCTGCGGGTCCGCGACGAGGTCCGTCCTCGCCGGTGACCGGTGTGGCACCGATGGGCGAAGATGGACCGGTGACCGAAGCCCGTACCGCCCCCCGCCTCATCGCCACCGACCTGGACGGCACCCTGCTGTGCGCCGGCGGCACCGTCAGCGAACGCACCGCCGCGGCCCTGGCGGCCGCGGAGGCGGCCGGGGTGCAGGTGGTGTTCGTCACCGGGCGGCCGCCGCGCTGGATGCAGCAGGTGAGCGCGCACATCGGCGGCCACGGGGTGGCGATCTGCTCGAACGGCGGCGCGGTGGTGGACGTGCGGCGCGGTGAGCTGCTGGAGTCGTTCCCGCTGCCGGTGGAGACCACCCTGGCGGTGGTCGAGGTGCTGCGCGCCAAGCTGCCCGGCACCGCGTTCGCCTTCGAGTACCCGGACGGGTGGGCCCGCGAGCCCGAGTACGCGGTGCCGATGTGGGGTGACGACCTGGAGCACGCGGTCGGCCCGGCGGAGAAGCTGCTGAGCGCCGGCGGGCCGGTCCGGGGCCTGTTCAAGCTGCTGGCCAAGCACCCCGACCTCGACCCGGACACGTTCCTCACCCAGGCCCGGGAGGCGGCCGGGCAGCTGGCCGAGATCACCCGCTCGGCGCCGATCCCGCTGCTGGAGATCAGCGCGCCCGGCGTCACCAAGGCCAGCACGCTGGCCCGTTGGTGCGCCGGGCACGGGATCGACCGGAGCGAGGTGGTGGCCTTCGGCGACATGCCGAACGACCTGGAGATGCTGGACTGGGCCGGCACCGCGTACGCCGTCGCCAACGCGCACCCGCAGGTGCTGGCGGCGGTGCCGCTGCACACCGTGAGCAACGAGCAGGACGGCGTCGCGGCGGTGCTGGAGGAGCTGCTGCGGTTCCCCTAGCTCCCCTGGCTCCCCTGGCTCCCCTAGGACGTATCGCCCGGGCCTAGCCGAAGCGGCCGTTCACGTAGTCGGAGGTCCGCTGGTCGCGCGGGTTGCCGAAGACCTGCGCGGTCGGCCCGGCCTCCACGATCCGGCCCGGGGTGTCGTGGGTGGCCAGGAAGAAGGCGCAGGTCTGCGAGACGCGCTGGGCCTGCTGCATGTTGTGGGTGACGATCACGATGGTGAGCCGCCCGCGCAGTTCGGCGATGGTCTCCTCGACCCGTCGGGTGGAGGTCGGGTCGAGCGCGGAGCACGGCTCGTCCATCAGCAGGATGTCCGGCGAGACCGCCAACGACCGTGCGATGCACAGGCGTTGCTGCTGCCCGCCGGAGAGCGAGCCGCCCGGGGTGTGCAGCCGGCTGGAGACCTCGTCCCAGAGCCCGGCGCGGCGCAGGCTGGTCTCCACCAGGTCCCGGCGCTCCTCCTTGGAGACCTTGATCCCGGCCAGCTTCAGGCCGCTGGCGACGTTGTCCTGGATGGACATCGCCGGGAACGGGTTGGGCCGCTGGAACACCATGCCGATCCGGCGCCGCACCTCGGCGGGGCGCCGACCGGGACGGTAGACGTCGTCGCCCTCCAGCAGCACCTCGCCGGAGAGCGCGGCGCCGCGCACCATCTCGTGCATCCGGTTGAGGATCCGCAGGTAGGTGGACTTGCCGCAGCCGGACGGGCCGATCAGCGCGGTGACCTCGCCGGCCGGCATCGCCAGCGAGACCCGCTCCAGCACCTTGCGGGCGCCGAACCAGGCGGAGACCTCCCTGGTCTCCAGCCCGGCCAGCGGCTCGCCGCCGGGGTGCGGGGCCGGCGGCAGCGGCGGGAGGGTGAGGGTGTCGGCGGCCGGGTCGGTCGCCGGGGCGTCGACCGTCCCCAGGCCGGTGGTCGGGGTGTCGGTCATCGGTGCATCCGTCATCGGTACGGCCTTCCGGGCGCGCTTCAGTAGAGGTTGGGCAGCAGGGCGGCGGCGTTCTCGTAGACCGCCCAGAGCAGTGCGCCGAGCACCGGCGCGAGGCTCAGGTAGGCCGCCGAGGCCCGCCAGTACCGGGCCAGCAGGAGCGCGCCGAGCACCACGCCCAGCAGTCCGAGCGACCACAGTTGCAGCGTGGCCAGCGCGCCCTTGTCGGCGGCCAGCGCCTTGTCGTACGGGACGGTCCGGGGCCGGCCGCCGGGGTTCTGCTGGGGGTCGCCGTCCAGCCGGGCTCCGACCATCACGGTCGAGCCGGGGATCCAGTCCGAGTCCCCGGTGACCAGGACGAGCCGGTTGCGGGCCGGGTCGGTGATCGGGTGGTCGCCGTCGCCGTACACGTTGACGGTGTAGGTGAACTTGCCCTGCCCGGTGGTGGCCTCGATCTTGTCGCCGACCCGGAGCCCGGACAGCTCGGCGAAGGGCGCGCCGAAGGTGGCGCCGCGGCCGAACAGCACCGCGACGCCGCCCTGGCCGGGCAGGGCGGTGTCCCGGCGGTGGCCGGGCCCGCGCATGAGGTCCCGGCCGGTGGTGCCCTCGACCACGACAGCCTGGTGCAGGCCGATCGCCGGGATGTCCAGCAGGGCCACCGGGGCGCCGTCGGCGGCGGCCCCGGTGGGGGCGACGGCCCGGGCGAGCTGGTCCCGGAAGGTCTTGTACGCGGTGGACTGGAAGTGCCGTTCCTGGACGTGCGAGAGCGTGAACAGGTAGCCGACGAAGCCCAGCACCAACGCGGCCAGCAGGCTGGCCACCCGGGCGCCCTGGAGGAGGCGGCGCCGCGAAGGGGCGGCGGCGGGCCCGGCCGCGGGGGTCGCGGCGGGTGGGCCCGCGGGCGTGGCCGGCCGCACGGGGGCGGCCGGCTTCTCCAGCACCGGGGCGGTCACGAGGCGCCGTCCGAGGACTTGCGCCGCCGCAGCAGCCGCCGGCCGAGCAGCGGCGGGACGAGCACCACGGCGAGCAGTTCGAGGGCGGTGAGCGTGCTCAGCGTCCAGTCCTCGGGCTTGCCGGCCACCTCGACCACGTTCGCCGCGACCTCGGTGCTGCCGCCGCGGCCGCGGGCGACGACCTGGCCGGTCTGCGGGTCGACGACGTCCTCGGTGCCCGGGTCGCCCGGCGCGGCGCCGGCCGCGTTCGGGTCCGTGCCGGCCGCGCCGTCGGCAGCTGCGCCGCCGTCCCCGGTGCCGCCGGTGCCCGCGCCGCCACCGCCCGTACCGCCACCGGTACCGCCGGTGCCGCCGGACGTGCCTGCGGCCGTGCCGTTGCCGGTCCGGCCCGAACCGCCGGCGGCCGTGCCGCCCGTGCCGCCGGTACCGCCGGCCGCGCCGCCGCCGGTGCCGCCCGAACTACCCGCGCCCGAACCGGTCTTGACCGGCTGGCCGCCCTGCACGGTGCAGTCCAGCGGAGCGCCCTGCTTGTCGCAGGGGCTGGGCTGCGGCGCGTTCTTGAGGACGGTCAGCTCACCGGCCGAGTTGAAGGTCGGGTTCGCGCAGTTGGAGAGGGTGTCCGGGTCGACGGGGCTGGCGTTGCCCGGGATGCTCTTGGTCTGCAGCAGCCCGCCCTTGACCAGGTTGCGCGGGATCGGCGAGTAGCCGAGGCCGTCCGCCTCGCCCTGGCCCTCGCACAGGACGTAGGCGAGGAAGCGGCTGAGTGCGCCGCCCTTGTCGTTGTTGAAGCGGGGCGGCGGCTTGAGCTCCGCTCCGGCGCGCGGCACGATCACGTAGCTGTAGCTGGAGATCGGGTAGGCGCGGGGGTCGTCCATCGTGTAGACGCCGTCGAGGTTCTGCTGGAGGTAGTTCGGGTCGGTCGCCGGGGTGTTGTCGTCGACGCCGCGGATCTTCGCCGCGGTGAGCGCGACCGCCACGTTGGAGGCCGTCGGCAGGGAGTAGTAGCCGGCCTTGTTGAGCACCTTCACGACCGGCCAGTTGCTGCGCTTGGCGAAGGCGTACTCGTCGTAGCCGATGGTGCCCTGGCCGATCGAGGACTTGATGTAGCCCGCGACGATGTCGGAGCCGTTCTGCGCGGTCATCCGGCCGGACGGCGGGTAGAACTCGGTGTAGTCGCCGCAGGTGGTGCCGTTGACGGACTTGCAGTAGTCGTCCCACTGGGCCTGGTAGCTGTGCTCCATCCAACGGGTGAACTGCGCGGTGGCGCCGGAGCCGTCCGAGCGGACCACCGGGGTGATCGGCATGCTCTGCAGCGGCTTGCCATAGTCGGCGGTGATCTTCGGGTCGTTCCAGTTGGTGATCTTGTTGGTGAAGATGTCCACGATGGTCTGCGGGGAGAGTCGCAGGTCGCGGACCTGCTTGCCGCCGACCTGCAGGTTGTACATGAAGGTGGTGCCGCCCGCGGTGATCGGCACGTACGAGAAGCCGTAGACCGGGTTCTCCCGGCCGCCCTGGCCGCCGGTGCGGGCCGATTCGCTGAGGCCGGTGTCATCCCCGCTGCGGAACGGCACGTCCGAGGCGGTGAAGTCGGTCTGCCCGTTGCTCCAGGCCGTGCGGCCGGCGGCCGAACCGACCGGGTTGAAGTTGATCTGGATGCCCTGCGGCCCGACGTCCTGGCGCCACTGGTCGATCGCCGGACCGGACCAGCTGGAGCCCTGGGCGCTCAGCGCGACCGACGCCGCGAACGCCGCCCCCTGCCCGAGCAGCAGTGAGGCCGCGGCGAGCGACAGGGACAGCAGCACGGCCAGGGTGCGGGCCACGGGGCGGCTTGCGGCCTCCCACGACATGGGAACTCCTCTGGTACGGAGGGTGGTTGGGCGGGACATCAGCGCTTCTCCGGCTGGATGGCGTACGGGCGGGCGACGGCGGCCGCGGCGGCCGCCTCAAGACGACGGGCGTCCCGGTTGATCCGGCGCTTCTGACCCCTCGTCAACTGGCCGGGCCGACGGCCGCCGAGCACCCGGGCGGTGACGAACAGGACCAGCACCACGGCCATCAGGGTCAGCCCCGCGGCGAAGGCCCGCGCGACCATCTCGGGGTAGGGCTGCTTGACGTAGTTCCAGATGTAGAGCGGCAGCGACACCTGAGGCTCGGTGAACGGGTCGGCATTGAACTGCGCGGTGAAGCCCGAGGTCAGGAGCACCGGCGAGGTCTCGCCGACGCCGCGCGCCATGCCGAGCACCACCGCCGTCACCAGACCGGGCCGGGCGGTCGGCAGCACCACGTTCCACACCGTCCGCCACTGGCTGCCGCCGAGCGCGTACGAGGCCTCGCGCAGGGTGCCCGGCACCAGCCGGATGACCACCTCGGCGGCCCGGGTGACGATCGGCATCATCATCACGGTCAGCGCCAGCGAGGCCGCGAACCCGCTCTGCTCGAACCCGAGGGTGAGGATCACCACGCCGAGCACGAACAGGCCCGCGACGATCGACGGCAGCGCGGTCATCGCCTCGACCAGGGTCCGCACCGGACGGGCCATCCGGCCGCCGACCTCGGACATGAAGACCGCCGCGGCGATGCCCAGCGGCACCGCGAACAGCGTGGCCAGGCCCAGCTGTTCGAGCGAGCCGACGATCGCGTTGAGCGCACCGCCGGAGGTGATCGGGGAGAGCGCGGCCGTCCTCTCCATCGACTCGGTGAAGAAGTTCAGGTGCTGGGCCGCCTCGGAGCCTCGGACCACCAGATAGCCGATCTGGTCGACGATCAGCGCGAGCACCAGCAGTCCGGAGCTCCACGCGACCACCGACACCAGGCGCTCGCGCACCAGCAGCCTGCCCCACTGGAGCCGCCCGAGGGTGAAGTAGCCGGCCAGGAACAGCACGTACCAGCAGACCAGGAAGCCGAACGCGCCGCTGAACGGCAGGATCCGCTCGTAGCTCATCCAGTCCAGCGCCAGCGAGCCGACCAGCGAGCCGGCCACGGTGAGCACGTCCTCGCGGGTGACCCCGCCGAGCTTCACCCGCCGCTCCGGGCGCGGGGGTACGGGTGCGGGGGCGGGCGGCGCCTCGGCGGGCTCGGACGCGGCCACGGGTGGCAGGTCGAGCGTGGTCATCGGGTCGTCCCTTCAACGGGGTTGGTCATGTCGGCCGCCCTTCTCAGTCCGCGGTCGAGGCGCCGGAGCGCGACCGGTTGATCACGAAACCGGCCGCGACGTTGACCAGCAGGGTCAGTGCGAACAGCACCAGGCCGGCCGCCATCAGCGCGGAGAGCGACAGCGCGTCCGACTCGCCGAAGCGCAGCGCGATCAGCGCCGAGATCGAGTTGGCGCCGTTCTCGAGGATGTGTGTGATGGTCTTGAAGTTCGGCGAGATGATCAGCGCGACGGCGATCGTCTCCCCCATCGCCCGGCCGAAGCCCAGCATCACCGCGCCGATCACACCGCCCTTGCCGAACGGCAGCACCACCGCGCGCACCATCCCCCAGCGGGTCGAGCCGAGCGCGTACGCGCCCTCCCGCTCGCCCTGCGGGGCCTGGGAGAACACCTCCCGGCTGAGCGAGGTGACGATCGGGATGATCATCAGGGAGACCACGACGCCCGCGATGAAGGTGGACGAGGTGTAGGACGTCCCGATGTCGCCGGTGCGCACCTTGAGGAAGGGGATCGCGTCGCCGAGGTGGTTGGCCAGCCAGCGGACGAAGCCGATGATGCGCGGCTGGAGGAAGAACAGCCCCCACAGGCCGTAGATGATGCTGGGGATCGCCGCCATCAGGTCGATCAGCGAGACCAGCACCGAACGCAGCCGCACGGGCGCGTACTCGGCGATGAAGACCGCCGTGGTCAGCGCCACCGGGACGGCGATGGCCAGGGCGATCACGGCGATCAGCAGGCCGTTCGGCAGGACGGCGGCGATGCCGAAGTTGTGCGCGGCGGTCTGCCACTTCTGCTCGGTCAGGAACGACCAGCCCACCGCGCGCAGCGCGTCCGTGCCGCGCAGCAGCAGGAAGAACGCGATCAGCCCCATGATGGCGAAGACCGAGATCCCGGCGAGCCGCAGCACGCCGCGGAACACCCGGTCGCCGGGGGTGGCGGGGGCGGTGATGACGCGCGGGACGTCGGGGTCGGGCTGGCCGTCGGGGTGGCCTGGCGCCCCGACGTACGGTGCCGCGGGCTCGGCGGCGGCTGTCATGGTCTGCTCTCCGTGCTCGGGTACGGGTGCCGGGGCGGTGCCCCGGCCTGGACGGCGGCCCGACGAAAGCGTCGAAGGCGGCTCGGTCGGCTGGTTCGTGGTCGTCGGTCGGTCGCCGGCGTTCCGGTCGGTCGCCGGTCGGTCGGTCGCCGGCGTTCCGGCCGCCGGTCGGTCCGGTCGCCGACGCGCGGGCGGCGCGGGTCGGGCTGCGGGCCTGGTCAGCGGGCCCGGGGCAGACGGCAACGGGACCGGGCGGACGAGTCGGCGGGGCCGGAAC
>NZ_JBHWIJ010000111.1:0-5043 GCF_042732255.1 Kitasatospora sp. NPDC059803
CCAGGAACCAGTAGTGGTATTTCACCGACACGGGCCAAATCGTGAACGCCTGGAACGGGCACTGCCTGGACGCAGACCCCGCACCGGCTTGAGGTTCCCCCGAGGTGCGGAAGGTTGCCGGACATGGCCTGATGGACCATGAGAAGGGAGTCTCTGTCATGGCTGCACCGATGAAATACCCGCCCGAGTTGTGGCAGCGCGCTGTTCCCGCGTACCGGGCTACCGATCCGAAGCCCGTGATCCGGCAGATGGCCCGCGATCTCGGAGTTCACCACGAGGCCCTGCGGAACTGGATCCGTCAGGACGAAGCGGACCGGGGCGAGCGTGACGACCGGCTGACCACCATGGAGAAGGAGGAGCTGGCCGTTCTGCGCAAGGAGAACGCCGAGCTTCGCCGGTCCTGCGAGATCCTCAAGGCCGCCTCAATGCCGCTCAGTTAAGCGCATACCCGTGCATCACTGGCGGTTCGGCGATGAGGATCTGGCAGTCAGCTCTGATGGACGGGCTGGGTTGGTCACGACGTTTCGGGGCGTATCTGCTCCTTGAAGGTCTGCGCTGGCGGGGGCACTGCCGGAGCCCACGCTTGGGAAACCTGTCGCGAAGGAGTTCGTCGAGGAAGTCATCGCGCTCCTGCCGTTGCTGCCGTGTGGTGAGTAGGGCTCTGGGGCGGGCCGCGGACGGCAGCGAGCAGCTCGTGGCCCCCGTGCCCGGAGTGGGCACGGGGGCGGTGAGGTGGCCGGCGCGGCTGCACACCCTGGCGGGCGGGGACGCGGGCGGCGATTTCTGGTACTGGCGGGCGGTGGCGCGTGATGCGGCGGTCCTCCCCAAGGTGGTGGAGGTCGCGCATGCGCTGCTGGATCCGGTGATGGCCGAGTTGGTGTGGCGGGACAGCGGGACAGCGGGGCCGGGCGGCCCCGGGCGCTGCCGGCGGACGGGGCGTTCTGCCGGCGGCTGGGCGAGCGGGTGGGGCGCCGGCGGCTGGGGCCGCTGGTCGCGGTCGACTTCGACGGGCCGCTGACTGCCTGGATGGGCGCGCATCCGGTCGACCGTGTCGGCGACGATGTGGCGGATGGCCGGGTTGGTGGTCGCCTCGCCCCAGGTCTGCACGCCGGCCCGGGCCTCGGCGGGGTCGGGCGGGCTGTCGCTCGCGGCGTACTCACCGAGGGCTTCGGCGCGTTCGGCGAGCAGCGCGTGGGCGGAGGCCTGGACCAGGTCGGCCTTGCTGCGGTAGTGGGCGTAGATCGAGCCGGCCGAGAGGCCGGACTCGGCCGTGATGTCGGCGATCGAGGTCCGCTCCAGGCCGTTGCGGCTGAAGCATCGTACGGCGGCCTCGGTGATCTGGGTGCGCCGGAGTTCTTTGCGTGTGTCGGTGAGCCGTGGCACTGCGCCCTGTGTCAAGAAGAATTGACGTTCTGCTGGCGGAGGGGGCTGTACAGAATCTCTGCTCTGTTTTGGTGCGGGGGCGGGTCTGCGGGGGCGGGTCGCGGGTGGACGAGCCCGGCCCGGGAAGCGGCCCGGGGGGTGTGCTGCCCGTTCCCGTGAACGGGGCCGGGCGCCTGGGCATCGTGGCGCGGGGGCGCCGCGGTGCGCGGCCTAAGGTCCTTGGAGCGTTGGCGATCTGACGGTCTGTCGGTTCATTGGCACGGCGACTAACGTACGGGTGCAGACTTGATGACGCTTCGTCACCAAGTACCGCCGTGGGTCCGCCATGGCCTGCGCAGTACGGACGGGACTCCGTGCCCGGACGCACCCACACCTGCCGAAGACGTCCATCGTGCGACTGGAGGCCTCATGAATCCCCTCTCCGTTTCCCGCCGGCGGCGCCTGCGCGCTTGCGGCGCCGCGTGCGCCGCGATGGCGTGTGCCGTCGCCCTCGGTGCCGCGACACCGGCGCACGCCTTCAGCGGGGGCAACCACGAGAAGATCACCCGGGCCGCCCTGGGCCCGGGCGGCTGGCACCCGAACTCGCTGACGGCGATGGCGGACGGGAACTCGGGCGCGATCGTCGCCAACGACCACGGCGAGTACTTCGGCATCGGCAAGCTCCACTGCGACAACGCCGACTACCTCGACCCCCGGTACGACAGCCGCTACCCCCGCACCCGCGAGCAGTCCAACGCCGAGATCATCGACTGCGTCGAGGGCTCCATCGACCACGTCAAGAGGGCCGTGGCCGCCGCGGACCGGCTGGTCGACGCGAACGGGCGCGTCATCGCCGCCCAGACCTCCATCTCCCCGGCCTGCTCGTGGAACGACCGGCCGGGACGGGCGAAGTGCGAGGTGCTGGAAGACCTGGGCCGCGGCTGGCACCAGATCGAGGACTTCTACGCCCACAGCAACTGGATCGACCAGGCCGGCCCGGGAGCCATCGGCGTCAAGAACCCTCCCGGCCTGGGGCGCACCGACCTGCCCGCGTTCTTCTCCATCAGTCGTTACAGCTCCATGAGCAGGGCGGACTGGGTCAAGGACGCCACCGGCCACATCCCTCACGACCTGGCGACGGGCTGCTATCCGGACCGCGACCACAGCGGGACGGTTTCCAACTGCACGGGCCGCGTCACTCATGACGGGGTCCTGAACAAGGACACGAAGGACAGTCCGCGCTCGGTCGTCGCCCACAACTTCGACCACGCCTACGACCTCGCCGTCAAGGACATCGCACGCCAGTGGAAGGACTTCAAGAACGAGCTTCAGCACAGGTATTCGAACAACGGCCGGGCACAGGCGATGATCTGCGCCATCACCCACGACCACCCGGACAAGACCTGCTCCTGACACACCACCGCGGCGCCGACCAGGCCGGCCTGAACGACCCGAACGGCCAGGCCGGCCCGAACGGCCCGACCACACCCGCCGGTGGGAGCAGGAGACCGGCGGACCCGATGTCCCGCACTGCGCAACGGGAGGAAGGCCCCGCGTGTCCCCTCGACGCACAGCCCCGAGGATCGCCGCCGCGGCGACGGCCGTATCGGCGATCACCCTGCCCACCTGTGCCCACGCCACCGGCCTGTCGACGGCCGCACCGGCACACGCGACAGCGGCGGACCGGGCCGGCTTCGTCATGGACAAGGCCCAGTCCGACCGGATGTCCCCGAACAGGGACCGGTTCCACACCTACGACGCACCGGTCGGCGCGATGAGCGCCTACCCCGGCTTCACGCACACCGGCAACGACGCGCTCAAGCGGCGGGAGGCCGCGGCCTTCCTGGCGAACGCCAGCCATGAGACCGGCGGCCTGCGCCACGTCGTGGAGCAGAACACCGCCAACTACCCGACGTACTGCGACACCGCCCGCCCCTACGGGTGTCCGGCGGGACGCGCGGCCTCCTACGGACGAGGGCCGCTCCAGCTCGGCTGGAACTCCACCTGCAAAGCGGCGGGGGACGCCCTGCACATCGACCTGCTCCACCACCCCGACCTGCTCCAGACCAACCCCCGGATCGCGTGGAAGAGCGCGCTCTGGCACTGGAACACCCAGTCCGGCCAGACGATCCGCAGCATCAACGGCGCCGTGGAGTGCGACGGCAGGAACATCGCCGAGATACAGGACAGGGTCAACCTGTACCAGCGGTCCGCACGCGTCCTCGGCACCTCCCCCGGCACCAATCTGACCTGCTGAACGGAACGGAGAAGTCATGCGCGGATTCCTGACCAGACTGTTCGTCGCGGCGGCCGCCGCCGCACTGACCGCGGTACTGCCGAGCGCGAGCGCGGCGACGGGCGCGACCGTCACGGGTGTGGCAGCGCCGGCCCGCACCGCGACGGTCGCGGCCGCCGCGGTCAACCACACGGTGACGTTCGTGAACCACTCGTCGCAGAAGCTGTGGATCGGAAGCGGCGTCAACGCCGACGGGTCGAAGCAGTTCACCCGGCTACCGGTCCTGGCTCCCGGCCAGTCGGCGACGGTGACGATCCCCGAGACCACCGCCCCGTTCCACTGGCGTGGGAAGTTCTTCGCACGCCAAGGATGCGGCG
Source organism: Kitasatospora sp. NPDC059803 (assembly GCF_042732255.1). NCBI lineage: Bacteria > Bacillati > Actinomycetota > Actinomycetes > Kitasatosporales > Streptomycetaceae > Kitasatospora > Kitasatospora sp. NPDC059803. The sequence continues at coordinate 3,976 of NZ_JBHWIJ010000111.1, forward strand.
GGACCCCCGGCAGCACCTTCCACTGCCAGGTGGCCGACTGCGGCCCGGCCGCCGACCACTGCACGACGGGCGAACAACCCGCCAGCCTCGCGGAGTTCAACTTCGACGCCAAGGACGGCGCCGCCCCCTGGTACGACGTGAGCTACGTGAACGCGTTCTCGCTGCCGATCACGATCACTCCGGTGAACGCCACGACCCCCGCCGGCGGAGGCTGCGACACACGGGGCTGCGCAGCGAACCTGCTGCCCTACTGCCCGCCCGCCGACCTGACGCGCGGGCCGGACGGCAAGCCGATGCTGTGCACCAACCCCAGCCGGGACACCCCCAGCAGCTACAGCCGCGCGCTCAGCGCGAAGTGTCCCAAGGCCTACACGTGGTCCAAGCAGGACCAGACGCCGGGCAACAAGGTGATGCAGCAGTGCAGCCGCTGCAGCGGCTTCACCGTCACCTTCGGCCCCACCGCGTGAGCCACCCGCCCCGGACCCCGGCCCCCAGACTCCAGGGCCACCGCGGCCCCGTCACGACCGCGACCGCGCGACCGAAGAGAGGAACGCCTTGCCACGCCGAATGCGCCTGTTCACCGCCCTGCTCGCGGTACTCACCTGCCTCACCGTCGGCAGTACGGCCGACGCGACCGCCGCTCCGGCGAAGAAGAAAGGCGTGAGCGCCTGGAACTTCACCGACGTCACCAAGGCGCTGGCCGACTCCAGGGCCGGCTGGTTCTACACCTGGGCCTCGGACCGCCAACAGATCAAACCGCCGGCCGGCGTCGAGTTCGTCCCCATGATCTGGGGCGCGGGCTCGGTGACCGACGCACAACTGCGAACAGCCAGGCAGGAAGGCACGACCCTGCTCGGATTCAACGAACCCGACCTGCCGGCACAGGCCAACATGAGCGTGACCAGGGCCCTCGACCTGTGGCCCCGGCTCCAATCGACCGGGATGCGCCTGGGCGCACCCGCGGTGGGGGGGGGGGGGGGGGCCCCCGGGGGGGGGGGGGGGCCCGGGGGGGGGGGGGGCGCCCCCCCCCCCCCCCACCACGGGGTGCGGCCCCCCCCCGCGGGGGGC
>NZ_JBHWIJ010000111.1:5053-5652 GCF_042732255.1 Kitasatospora sp. NPDC059803
CGCGGGGCGGCGGCGCGGCGGCCGCGCGCGGGGGGCGGGGGGGCGCCGCGCGGGGGGCGGCGCCCGGCGCCCGGGCCCCCCCCCCCCCCCCCCCCCCCACGACAAGGTCGACTTCATCCCCCTGCACTGGTACGGCTCGGACTTTCGCGCCGACGCCGCGACCGGTCAACTGCGCAGCTACCTCCAAGCCGTGTACAACCGCTACAAGAAGCCGATCTGGCTCACCGAGTACGCCCTGATCGACTTCTCCAGCGGCACCCCGAGGTACCCGACACCGGAACAACAGGCCGCGTTCGTGACGAAGTCGACCGCCATGCTCCAGGGACTCCCCTTCGTCGAGCGCTACGCGTGGTTCACCCTCTCCGCGGACCGTGGCGGCACCGGCCTCTACAACCGGGCGACCCCCAACCGGGTGGGGACCGCCTACCGCGCGGCCGGCTGAGCACACACCCCACCCCCGTCCACGCACGGACGCAGGCGACCACGACGCCCGGACCGGCGCAGAACCAGGAGTGTCGGCGAGGGCGCCCGCGGGGGGGGCCGGGCGGGCCCCCCCCGCGGGCGGCGCCGGCGCGCCCGCGCGCGCCCGCGCGCGGCCC
>NZ_JBHWIJ010000111.1:5661-7094 GCF_042732255.1 Kitasatospora sp. NPDC059803
CCCCCCCCCCCCCCCCGGGGCCCCCCCCCCCCCCCCCCGCCCGGCCGGGCGCAGCCGCGGGCGGGTCGGCGCCCCCGGGGGGGGCACCGACGTGTCCACCCACCGGGCGACGGCTCGTCTCCGATCGGCTCGGCCCGTCGGCCGCCCCTGCGCCGGTCCGGGGGATTCCCCAAGCGGTCACCGCCCACGAGCACGCCGCTCGTCACGGCCCGTACGGGGCCGCCGCCAAGGCCGCCCCGTCGACGCCGGGCGGCAACGTCGGCAACGGCCAGGACGGATCCGGCGCCCAAGCCGGCCGGCCAGCCGCCGGCGAACGGACCGATGCGCTCCTCCAGCATGTCGAACGCCCGGCCCCGGGCCCGCCCGACCTGACAGCCCCCGCAGTCGTCGACCACACCGAGACGGCGCAGCCGGGCGTACTCCCCGGTGTCCTTCCAGCAGTGCCCCGACAGATCGGAGGCGATGGCCAGACGGCCGTACGGCGGCAACGGTGGCGGTGGCTGGCCCCGGGCCTCGTTCCCCGGCTCCGTCACGCGGGGCCCGCCGGCGGTCAGCCCCCGGCGGGACCGAAGAGCTCGGGCGCCGACCACGGCCCGTCCGGGCCCGCCTGGTGGATCCGCGCCAGGACCGACGACTGGTACCCGATAGTGAACACCTCCAAGGCGCCGTTGGCATCCGCGGCGGCGGCGCCCAGGCGCAGCACGGCGAGCAGGTCCGTAGACGAAACGACCCGCCGTCGCCTTCCTTTGAGGAGCAAATCGGCCCGGCCCGGACGGCCATGCGGGTCCGTGTGACAGGTGTGGCAGGTGTGACAGGTGTGGAATTCGGCTCAGCAAAGTCCCGCAAAATTCCCGGCAATTGGAATGATGTCCGAAAATCGTTACACCAGGTTGCGACCTCAACACCTCTTGTTAGTGTCCCTTCAGTTCGACTCGCATGCCCCACCTCACACACCAGGGAGTTTGCGTCATGCTGAAGCGACGAATCGCCGTGGCCGCAGGGGTCGCCATGATGGCTCTGGCCGTCGGCACCGTGCCCGCCCACGCGACCAACGAGGTCAACTTCGCCGAATGCCTGTTTGCCAGCGACTACTTCACCATCGGCATCACCAACGACAACGGCACCGGTTTCAGGAGGTGCTTCGCGAACGCCGGCGACATCTGGATCGACCAGAGGTCGGTCACGAGTTTCAGCAGCGGCAACAACGCCGGGTACTTCGAGTACGAGCCCGGCGACGGCTCCCTCTACCGCCACACTTTCGGCAAGAACCAGGCCATCACCAAGAACTACGGCACCGTCACGACGCTCCACATCAACTGAACCCACCGGCCGGTCACAGGGAGCCGTGCCCCCCGTGACCCCCCCCCCCCCCCGGGCCCCCCCCCCGCCACCCCCCGCGCGGGCGGCGGGGCCCCGGGGGCGCCCGCCCCCCG
>NZ_JBHWIJ010000111.1:7104-11848 GCF_042732255.1 Kitasatospora sp. NPDC059803
ACCCCCCCCCAAAACACACCACCCGCCCCCCCCCCCCACCCCCACCCCACAACCCCCCCCCCGGCCCGGCCCGCGGGGCCCGCCCCCCGCCCCCCCGCCCCCCCCACGGGGAACCGTCCCTCGGCACAGCCGGCGGCGGCGGGCGGGCCCTGTGGCACGCGGTCGGCGAGGCCCGGGACGAGGGGCCCGAGGACGCTCTGGGTGGGGTCGGTGACCTCGTCGTTGTCGAAGTCGTCGTCCGAGTTCACCGAGGCGGTGACCGACCCCGTCGCCCAGGAGGCCAGGCCGAGGAGGAGGAAGAGGACGAGCAGGCCGCGCCCGGCGCCGCCGAGGTCCAGCGGACGGGTGGCCGACGCCGGGCCCTCCGGTTCGCTGCCCGGCTCCTCGCCGAACATGCCCTTGGGGTAGGCCGACGAAAGCATCGTCAGGTAGGCGGTGTAGCGCATCCGGTAGCGCAGGACCGCGACCGTCGCCTCGTACAGCGGCTGCGGCATCCGGCCGAGGGCCAGGACCACGAGCCAGACCACGAACGGCGCCGTCCACCAGCCCGCGTACGCCAGGCGCCAGGCCCTGCACGGTCGAGGCCGGGATCACCAGGACGATGCGGAAGTCAAGCGCCCCGGGCCGCAGCCGACTCAGCCCGTCCTCCGCCATGACGAGACCGGCGCTGGCGGCGACGTCGAGCGCGTGCTCGCAGTACGCCGCCGGTGTCCTCGGCTGGTCCGGGCGCAGCGCGGCGAGTTCGGTTCCGGACGGAAGCGTGGTGACGGCGGCGCGGCGTCCGGCGGCGGTGGGGCACCACAGGGTGCGGCCGTCCGGCCGGGGGCAGCGGATACCCGCCGATACGCTGGTGGCCGGGTACCCCACGCCGACGAGCGCGGGGGACCCGGCCATTGCCGCGGGGCGCAGCCCAGGGTGTCGACGGTGCGGATCGGCTGGGCGCTGCCGGCGCTGGTGGCCTCGGCCATCGCCCGGCTCTGCCCGTCGGTCATCTCCGGGAGGCGGTCGGCGGCGACCACGGCCGGGACGGACTCGGCCATCGTCCTGGCGGCTCCCCGGAAGACGAGCGGATCGGGGCGGCTGGGCAAGGCGTTTCGGGCCGGGCTCGTGGGACTCCGCGGAGAACGGGTCCTGCCTGCCGATGTCCGCCCTCCGCGCGCCGGTGCTCCCCCACCAGGTCGTCCGCGGTCACGTCACGACGAGCACGAGTCCGTCCCGCGTGCCGACGGGCCCTGCGTCACTGCGCAGCAGCCTGCAGATCGACGCTCTTCCGATCGACCGCGAGCGTGACAATGCGCGGGAAGCCATTGCTCCCTGTTTCCCACCGCTGCAAGCGCGTAGTGACCTCGGCCTGACCGGCCCTCACAAGAGGCCCCGGGTTGGGCCTGCCATGGTTGACCCACACGTGTTCGGCACCGTCACAGATGACAGACGTGCTGATGGCGACCCTGTCCCCCACCGAGCTGTTGACGACGGCGTAGGAAGAAGGCCCTGAGCAGCGGTAGGTACCCGAGAGGGTCACAACCGCCTCGCTGTCGACCGTACCGGTGGAGTTGAGGGACACCGTGCCGGTGAAGTCTGCGGGTGCCGTCCCCGAGACGGCCGCCTGGGCCGGGGAAGCGGCCCAGAACCCCGAGAGCAACGTGATGGATACGACTGTGGACAGAGCAGCAGAAGCAGAGCGACGCAACGAACTTCCCCTCACCGAACGATCATTGACTTGTCTAGACCTGTGGTCGGGACCGTACCACCCAGCCCGGAACCATCCGACACGAACTCATAACTCTTCACCCACAGGCCATCCAGGTCGGGACACAACACGGCGGCACACCCCGAACACCCGGACGGAAACGCCCGGGTACGGCCGACCCCGCACACCAGCCCCTCAACGGGAGTCACCCGCCGGCGCGGACCAGGTCGGCCTTGCTGCGGTAGTGCGCCGTGAACACCGTTCCTGCCCGGCTCAGGGCGCCAGCACGACCCTGCCGAATACCTTGCCCGCGTCCATTGCTCGGTGAGCCAGCACCGCCTGGTCCAGCGGCAGCACCTCGTGCACGACCGTGCGCAGGTCCCCGTGCGCGGCATCATCGAACTGGGACGACCGCACCGCCTGCCTGTCGGAGCCGGGCACGGTGTCGGAGCTGAAGGTGGCGAACGACAGCGACTTGCGGAAGGCGTCCATCAGCCGCATGCCGAAGTCCGCCGGCGGCTGCCCGCCGACCACGCCGACAGCCACATACCTGCCGTTCGGGTTCAACCGGTCCAGGAACAGGGAAAGCTGAGGACCTCCCACGACATCGATCACCACGTCGAAACCCGACGGTGCGTCCGAGCCGCCCTCGCCGGAGCGGTCGAGGACATGGGTCGCGCCCAGGTCCCTCAGGCGGGTGCCACGCTCCGCCGATGAGGTGGTGACCGCCACCGCACCCGCACCGCCCTTGGCTGCAAGCTGGACCGCCGTGATCCCGATGCTGCCCGCCGCACCGCGCACGAGCACCGTCTCGCCGGGCGCGAAACGAGCGCGGTCCAGGGCGAAGTGGGCGACCACACCGGAACCGCCGAGAGTCACCGCGTCCACGCCGGTCAGGCCGTCAGGCAGCAGAAGGACGTCCTCGACCGAGGCGACGGCCTGCTCGGCATACCCGCCGGACAGGCCGGTGAACGCCCACACCCGCCGCCCCATCCACGAAGCGTCCACGCCCTCTCCCACCGCGGTGACGCTACCCGCCACCTCGCTGCCCAGGAGATGGCCCTCCCGGAAGCCGTACGCGGCGAGCGTTCCCCGGCGGATCACGGCGTCCACGCCGCCTACCCCGATGGCCTCCGTGGTGATCCGCACCTGCCCCGGGGCAGGGACGGGCACGGGCAAGTCGACGACCTCCAGACCGTCAGGGTTTCCGAACTCCCTGATCACGACGGCTTTCATCTCTGCTCCTTAGGCCGGTGAACGAACGGGCCACAACTGCTGCGACCGTGAGCGGCGAGCCCGGCTCCCCAGCCCGAGGCACCACCAGCAGGGTGGCGGGGCGGGGCGGCGTCACCGCCATCGGACCGTAACGGACGCCCCCGTCCAATTGGCTAAAGTGAGAGGCCATGACCGACCGTTTGCCTCACATCGCGCGCTCCGACGCCCGCGACAACCGGGCCCGCATCCTGGACGCCGCCCGCGCGGTGTTCAGCGAGGAGGGCCTGAACGCGCCCATGCGCGAGGTCGCCCGACAGGCAGGCATCGGCCCCGCCACGCTGTACCGGCACTTCCCGACCAAGCAGGCACTGATCGTGGAGACCTTCGCCGAGCAGCGGCGAGCCTGCCACGCCACCGTCCGCGACGCCCTCGCAGACCCGGACCCGTGGCACGGATTCCGGAGCCTGGTCGAGCGCATCTGCGAACTCCACGCACACAGCCGGGGATTCGCCGACGCCTTCATGACAGCCTTCCCCGAGGCCATGGACTTCGCCGCCGACCGAGAGCGGACTTCGCGCAGGGTTGCCGAACTGACCCGCCGCGCCCAGGACACCGGCCAGCTCCACCCCGGCGTCGTCGTCGACGACCTGATCCTCATGCTCATGGCCCACCGGGGCCTCCAAGACGCGCCGCGTGCCGCCCGGCTCACGTCCTCTCGCCGCTTCGCTGCCTACGTGATCGAGGCGTTCCACGCCGCACCGGAGACGGGAGCGCCTACACCGCTGCCGCCAGCACCACGCCTGCGGCTCGCATGCCCGCCTAGCACGCAGTAGACCCGCCACGACGAGGTCCGTCATGGGTAGCGGCCGGGCGGCACCGCGAAGGTGTCGTCATGCCGCAGGCTCTGCCCACCGCGCCGAGGTGCCGAATCCCGCCATCACCCGGACGGCGTAGCACGAGGGGTTCTCACCAGCCCCTGACCTGCGGCAACACCCGAAACTCACCGGATCCGAGGCGAAACTCACCAGCGGCCCGGGACGAAATTCACCGCCCCCCGCCGCCCGGTCGTTTCAGGTGAAGTTCCACAAGCGTGATGCCCCGGGCCGCTGCGCCCCGGGAAGCCTCCTGCGTCACGGCTGCTCGCCCGAAGTGGCCGCGCCCCGTCACGGAGAACCCCCATGAGCCTCGCCCCACGCTCCGCTGCGCTCGTAGCCGCCGCCCAGTCCGTCGCTGCACTGGCCGGTCCGGCTCCCGCCGCATCCGGCCCCGCCCCCATCACCTCGCAGCCCCCGGCCGGCCGGTACCTCAACCTGCACCAGTGCGTCTACAACAGCCCGCTCGGGGCGAGCAACTTCGACCTCATGACAACCCTGGTCCCGAGCCTGGACGGGCGGTTCAGGGCCGGAACGGACGTCTCCGACACCCCCGTCCCCGCCGCCGTCTGCGGCCCCGGGGACGGGCGCTACGAGCCCAACGTCTACACGGCCGCCGAACCCTACGACCTGACGTCCGGGCACTACCTGAACCTGCACCAGTGCATGTACTACTTCGACGGTTACCGCGACCACCTCACGACCTTCGCCCCGAGCGGAGACGGACGCTTCAAGGCCGGGACGAACATCTCCAACACCCCCGACACCAAGCCCTCCTGCGGCCCCGGCGACGGGCGGTACCAGCTGATCCCGGTGCTCTCGGGCGTCAAGGCCCTCCTCGTGCACTGAGGACCGCCGCGCAACAGCCGGCCCCCCGGCCCCCCGGGGGGGGGGGGCGGGGGGGGGCGGGCCCGGGCCCCCGGCGGCGCCCCCGGGCGCGGCCCGGGGGGGGGGGGTATAAAAAAAA
>NZ_JBHWIJ010000111.1:11858-17347 GCF_042732255.1 Kitasatospora sp. NPDC059803
AGTGTTCTCACCCCCCCGGCGGGGGGGCCCCCGGCCCGCGGGGCCCCGGGCGCCCCCCCCCCCCCCCGCGGCCCGCCCCCCCGGGGGGCCCCGGGGCCGTGGTGGCCGATCGCCGGGCCCAGGGCCGGCAAGCGGGCTCGTGCCAGGTGGTCCGGACGCTCCTTCCGGCCCGGATCGCGGGTGTTCTCGCGGGTCAGCGGCGCATCGCGGCGGGCTGGAGGCGGGCCAGGCGGCCGGGCGCGGCCCGGCACCGGTCATCGTTCCCCCGGCACGTGGCCCGGGCCACCCTCCGCCGCCGCGTCCAGCCGTTCGTCCGGTTGTTCGTCCGGCCGTTCGTCCGGCCGTTCGTCCGGGTCGGCCAGTGCGAGACCGGCCACCACGCCGTCGGCGATCCGCCGCCCCAGGTCCGGGGAGAGCCCGGCTTCCCCGGCCGCGTCGAGCACCATGCGGTGGACCAAGCGCTGCTGATCGCGGGTCAGTGGCGGGATGACCTCGGGAGCCGACCGGCGCCGCCGTACCCGCCGCCGTACCCGCCGCCACAGCGCCGACGATCCGCGCGAGGCGACCTCCACCAGGTTCTCGGCGAGCTTCTCGCGGGCCCGGTCCAGGGTCAGCCACAGCAGCGGGGCCACCAGCGGAGCGATCTCGGCGAGACCGAAACCGAGCGGATCACGGTCGCCGCGCCGCCGTCGCAGCCGTCGCAGCCGGGCGAGCACCTCGGCGCCGCTCCGTCCCGGCTGGTCTCGACCTGCCGCAACCGCCGTCCGTACCCGGGGGTGCGGGGCCGCTGCGCACCCGCACCCCGGCAGGCAAAACCAGGTGCCGCGGCCGCCGCTCCTCCCTACGCTTCCCGCCATGGACAGCACCGGGGCCGAGCGCCTCCTGAACGTCGTGGACGTCGAAGCAACCTGCTGGGCCGGCGGCCAACCGCGGGGAGCGGTCAGCGAGATCATCGAGATCGGACTGACCGTCGTCGATCTGGACGCCGGCGAACGCCTCGCCCGCCACCGAATCCTGGTGCGGCCCGCCCGATCCACGGTCAGCGAGTTCTGCACGGAACTGACCGGCCTCACCCAGCACGAGGTCGACGCAGGGGTCGGCTTCGCCGAGGCGTGCCGGCTCCTGGCGGCCGAACACCACGCCGGGGCGCGCCCGTGGGCCAGTTGGGGCGACTACGACCGCAACCAGTTCACCCGGCAGTGCCAGGCCACCGGGACGCCGTATCCCTTCGGCCGGCACCACACCAACGCCAAAGCGGCCTTCACCGAGGCATACGGCCTGCGCAAACGCCCCGGCATGGCGAAGGCCCTGGAGATCGCCGGACGGCGACTCGAAGGCCGTCACCACAGCGGCGAGGACGACGCCTGGAACATCGCCGCCCTCGTGCTCCACCTGTCCGAGCGGGGCGTCTGGCCGGATCCGTGCTGACCACTGGATTGCCGACCACCGTCAGCGCCTGTGCCTGTGCCTGTGCCAGGTGATGGATCACTGGGTTCCGATGCTGTCAAGGTAGGGAGACAAGCCGCCGCCAACAGATGAGTGCGCATCCGCGAGTGAGGAAGGCTTCGTGGATGTCGTCACAGGAGTAGAGCTCTCCAAACGCCCGCTCAGGCTCGTCAGGGTGTGCCCACCGCCGCCCTGGCGGCCCGCTCGACCTCGGCGAACCGGGACTGCCGGAACGCGGCGTCGGGCTGCGAATTCGCGTGGCTCGCCTCGGTCCCGGTGGCGCCGTCGAGGTGCTCGCGCAGGATGTCGGCGTGCCCGGCGTGCCGGTTGGTCTCGGTGAGCACGTGCACCAGGATGCTGAACAATGTGACGTTCGGACGGGGCCACCAGGGCACGTAGCCCGGTGCCTCGACGGTGAGGGCGTCGATCGTCGCGTCGGAGTGCTCCGCGACCCGGCGGTACCGGCCGATGATCTCCTCGCGGGTCTCGTGCTCGGTCACCCACATCGCCTCGGCCCAGAGCCGCTCGTCGTCCCACCGACCCAGCGGCTCCGGGCACGGGCGGCCGAGGACGTTGCCGAAGTACCGGTACTCGATGTTCGTGAGGTGCTTGACCAGTCCGAGGAGGCTCGTGCCCGAGCCGGTCAGAGGTCGGCGGACGTCGTATTCGGACAGCCCGTCGAGCTTCCAGACGAGCGCCTCCCGGACATCGCGCAGATCGCTGTGCAAGTACTCCTTGGCGAATTCATCGATCACGGGGACGCAGTCTGCCATGCACGGTCCGTGAGACCGGCCCGGGCCCGACAGGCAGCCGACGAGGAACCGGCACTGCGGGAAGCCGGGACCGATCGCTCCACATCCGTTGGTCCGGGGCCCTGATGAATGAACAGAAGAACTCGACAGGGAAGCACACGGCATCGCCGGCCCCCTCGCCCTGCTTGCCCCTTGCCCTGCGCCACGGTGCGGAGGTGGACGGCCGGCGCTCGACGGTCATCCGAACGGGTGAATCCGGCGGCGACTACGCACTGCCTGACCTCCTCGGCTGCCCGGGCGTCCGTGACCGCCTCGAACCCGGTCTGACAGCCGGGCTCGAACAGGCTCTCGCCGCCTGCGCGCTGGGCTCCGCCCCTGTCCGAGCCCGTCCGCGGCCAGTTGGAGGACGCCCTCGGCCGCGCCCGGAGGTGCTCGAAACCTCCCCGTTCGACCCGGGCTCGCCCGGAGGTAATCCGCTTGAACGCCGCGCTCGAACAGCACCATCATCGGAGACCGCCAACCTCTGGGAGGTTCCTTAACTCAGGTCCGCAGAAAGAAACTTGGACGTCGGATCGCCTTCTTCCAGCACACTTGCGCGCCCGCGCGCCGACGGTGTTCGGAGGAGCTGCGGCGAAGACCGGCACCGACCGGCGGAACGCACCCGCCCGAGAGACCGAGGAGCCCACCCGGTGATCGACTTCGACATGCTGACCGGCCTCGCCTTCCGCGAGGGCGCCGAACGGATCGGCGTCGGCGTGGTGGTCCGCGACACCTGCGGCCGGATCCTGATGATCCGCCGGGCCGCGCACGACGTCCTGCCCGGCCTGTGGGAGTACCCGGGCGGCGGCCACGAGGACGGCGAGCCCATGGCGGCGGGCGCGGCACGGGAACTGGCCGAGCAGACCGGGCTTGCCGGGCTGCCGCTGGAGTACGCGCGGAGCCTGGACCTCACCGACCCGAACGGCCGGCGCGTACGGCAGTTCGTCTTCGCCACCGTCGTTCCGGAGGGCACCCCGGTCGTCCTCTCCGGCGACCACGACTCCCACCAGTGGGCTCCAGCGGACCGGCTGCCCACGACCAGCCACGGCCAGCGCGCGGTGATCGAGTGGCTGAACGGCCGCCTGGCGATCCCGGGCTGGCGGCCGGTCGGCGGCTACCTGACCACCATCGCCCGGCCCAGCGCCTACGGCTCCTTCCTGGTCGCCGACCCCGCCGGCCGCGTCCTCGGGATGCGCTCGACCATCGACCCGAGCGTGTGGAACATGCCCGGCGGCAACGTCGAGCACGGCGAGAGCCCCTTCGACGCCGCGCTGCGCGAAGCCCGGGAGGAGCTGGGCCTGGACCTGGCCGCGGAGAACCCGCAGGTGCTCCGGCGGCGCCTGGTCGCCGTGATCCACACGCAGGCCGACGCCGACTACCCGGTCCCGGTCGCCGGCTACGTGTTCGACGGCGGCACGCTGACCGTGGAGCAGCAGGCCCGGATCCGGCTCGATCCGGCCGAGCACACCGAGTTCCGGTTCGAGACGGCCCACGACTGGCGCTCCCGGATGACCCCCGCCCACTACCAGCGGCTCCGGCAGGTGCTGCGCGCCCACCGCTGCGGCGTCCCGCTCTACCTGGAGCGCCCCGCCCCGGATGGCGACGACTTCGAGGGCGTCCTGGTCTTCGTCACCGACCACGCGGGTCGACTGCTGATGCACCTGCGCGAAGACAGACCGGGCATGGCCTGGCCCGGCTACTGGACTCCGATCGGCGGCTGGCGCGAGGGGGACGAGAGCGCCGAGGAGAGCGCGGTGCGCGAAGTCCGCGAGGAGGCCGGCGTCGAGGTCACCGGGCTACGGACCCTCCCCGGCCCGCACCAGGACCTCGGCCTCCCGCTCACCCGCGTCCTGCACGCCGTCCGGGACGGCCCCGAGAGCGACCTGCGGCTCGGTGACGAGGGCCTGGCCGTGCGCATGGTCCCCCTCGACGAGGTGCTCGATCTGAAGGTCCCGCCCTACCTGCACCACTACCTGCCGCTGCTCGCCGCAGCGACCGACCAGCCCACCGGGGAGGCCTCGTGACCCGGCCCGACCCCGCCGGCCCCGCCGGCCCGTGCGCGTGATGCTCCAGCTCACCCCGCACCGTCCTGGAGCCGCTGCGCGGACCGGCGTCGGCCCCGTGAAGTCCCCAAGTCCCCTTTGATCGAGCGTCCTTGGAGGTAGTGCTGTGGAGAGCCTGCGACAGGCGGTGGCCGTCATCGTCCACGACCGGAGTGGCGGCCGGGTCGCGACGATCAACTACGCGACGAACAGTTGGAGCACGACGCCGGTGTGGACGATCCCCGGTGGCAAGGTCGAGGTCGGCGAGCGCCTGGACGAGGCCGCCGCCCGTGAACTGGCGGAGGAGACGGGGCTGGAAGTCGACCCGCGCGACCTGCGGCTGGTCCACACGATCCAGGTCCGCCAGGGCTGGGACGGCAAGGGCCCGTTCCTGCTGTCGGTGTTCCTCGCCACCGCCTGGCAGGGCGAGCTGACGAACACCGAGCCCGGCAAGCACCTCGCCGTGGTGTGGTCGCCCGCGGGCGAGCTGCCGCTGCCGATGTTCCCGTCCTCCCACGCCGCCCTGTCCGCGTACCTGTCCGGTGGTCGCGGGTTCTCCACCCACGGCTGGGCCGAGGGGTCCGACCCCCGCGACCTGGTCCAGGGCTGAGGAAGGCACCGTCACCTTCCCCACCCCAGCCGGATCCCGTACGCCTACCGCGCCGTGCAGCGGCCCGACGGCGGCACCGGCCCGACGGCGGCACCGGCCCGACGGCGGCACCGACCGGCACCTCGGCCGCCTCGGCCTCCCCCGACAACCACCTGAGTGACCCACCGAACCCCGGAGGCAGTCCCGCATGACCGGATCCCCCGTACGCCCCGCCGGCCCCGAGGACGCCGACGAACTGCTGCGCCTGCGCGTCGCGGTGCTCGACGGCGCCCGGCTCACCGACGACTGGCGCACCACCTTCCGCGACGACATGCGCGAGCGGCTCGGCACCGACCCGAACCTGCTCGCCTATGTCGTCCCCGCCGACGACGGCACGCTGGCCTCCTGCGCCATCGGCATCGTCTACCGCGGCTACCGGGGCCCCACCCACCCCACCGGCCGGTGGGCCCGGATCCACACCGTGGCCACCGACCCGGCCCACCGACGGGGCGGGCGCCCCCCCCCCCGCCCCCCCCCCCCGGGGGGGGCCCCCCCGCCCCCCCGCGGGGGGGCGGTGGCTCTGGGGGCCCCCCAAACCCGAGCCCCCCGCGGCCGCCCCCC
>NZ_JBHWIJ010000111.1:17357-24868 GCF_042732255.1 Kitasatospora sp. NPDC059803
CCCCGGGCGGGGGGCCGCTAACCCCCCGGGGCCCACCCCCCGGCCCCCCCGTGGGCGCGGGCCCGCCCGCGCCGTCACCACCGCCCTGGTCCAGGCACTCCGGCACAGCGGCTGCGGATCGATCGAGCTGCGCGCCACCGAAACCGGAGCCCCGCTCTACCGCACCCTCGGATTCGACCCCGTCGACGGCTACATGGCGCTGCGCCCCGGTGCAGAAGGCTGGACGCGGTGACCGCCTTCGACCTCGACGCCTACAACGAGCGGGCCCGCAACGGCCCCTGCTTCATCTGCTCGATGCTCGCCGGTGAGCCCGGGTACGAACACCGGATCGTCCTGGACGACGGCGTGCACGTTGCCTTCCTCGACCGCTACCCCACCCTGCCCGGCAAGCTCCTGGTCGCCCCGCGCACCCACGTCGAGGACACCATCAGCGGCTTCACCGAGGACCAGTACCTCGCCCTGCAGTTGGTCGTGCACCGGGTGGCGACCGCGCTCGCCGCGACCGTCCCCACCGAACGCCTCTACGTGCTGAGCCTGGGCAGCATGCAGGGCAACGCCCACGTCCACTGGCACATCGCCGCCCTACCGCCCGGCATCCCGTACGAGCAGCAGCAGTTCCACGCGCTGATGGCCGAGGGCTCGGGCGTCCTGCCCGACGACCCCGGCCGGGCCGAACGCCTCGCCGCCGACCTGCGCACCCGGCTCGGCCACCCCTGCCGTCACGACCAGCGAGGAGCCTGACCGTGGTCTTCGTCCCGCCCGAGCGGTTCGTCCCCACCCTGCCGCACGGCATCTCCTATGCCGGCGTCTTCCTGACCGACCGCCACGACCGGCCACTGCTGCTCACCTCCGTCCACCACCCGGGCGAATACCAGTACCCCGGCGGCCTCCTCGACGACGGCGAGGACCCGTGGACGTGCGCGCTGCGCGAGACCGCCGAGGAGATCGGCTTCGTCCCCGCCGCCCTCGACGACGCCCCCCGCCTCCTGATGCTCTCCTTCACCCCGCCGGAGCCGCCGTGGCCCTGGAAGATCGGCGTGACCTTCGACGGCGGCCGGCTCACCGACAAGGAGCTCGAACGCATCACCCCCGACCCCGCCGAGCACAGCGGTCACGCCGTCCGCACCGTCGAGGAGTGGGGGCGCATCGTCACCCCGCGCCGACTGCGCACGCTCCGCGCCTCACTCACCGCCCGCCGCACCGGCGTCGCCGAGTACCTCGTCTCCGAACCCCGCCGGCCGGGCGAACCCGGATGACGCCCCCGCCCCGCCTCAACCGCACTGTGGAGGAGAGCGCTTGAAGTCCCGTCTGTCTGAACCCGCGCCGACCGAACCCGCGCCGTTCGAACCGCCGCCGTCCGAACCCCCGCCGACCGACCACGTCTCCGACAGTGAGCAGTTCCTGTTCGGCGGACGGCTGCTCCCCGACTGGGGGTTCACCTCCCATGAGCAGACCATGCTCAGGATCAGCTTCCTCACGGTCGCCCGCCAGATCCCCGGCATGCTCCGCACCGCCCTGCGCCTGGCCTGGCAGGCCGACCGGGTGGCCCTGGTGTCCATCGCCGTCGCCGAAACCGGACGGGCGCTGGCCGCCGCCTTCGGCCTGCTCGCCACCAACCGCGCCCTCGCCTCCCTGTTCGCCTCCGGCAGCACCGACCAACTGCTGCGCGCGGCCCTGCCGGCCGCCCTCGCCATCGGCGGCGCCTCCGCGCTGTCCGCGATCCTGGGCGTGGTCTCCTCCTGGGCGGGAGGCCGGCTGGAGCCCAAGACCGAGCGGGCCGCGACCGTCGCCTACCTGCGCCGCGCGGCCCGCGTGGAGCTGGCCGCGGTGGAGGACCCCGAGTTCAGCAGACTGCTGGAGTCCGCCAGGTACGGCACGGCGGCCGTGCGGCGCCTGATCGGCCAGAGCATCGCCGTCCTCACCGCCCTGCTCGGCATGGTGGCCGCCGGCGGCGTCCTGCTCACCCTCGACCCGGTGCTGCTGCCCATGCTGGTGCTCATCGCCGCGCCGAAGGGGTGGGGCGCGGTCCGCTCCGCCCGGCGCCGCTACGGCTCCGTGATGGCCTGGCTCCAGCACCACCGGGCCGCCAGTCTGCTCGCCCAGCTGCTCACCAAGCCGCACTCCGCGCCCGAGGTCCGCGTCCACGCCATCGGCCCGTTCATCCTGGGCCACTACATCGCGATGGCCGAGGCGTCCGAGCAGGAGCAGAACCGCCTCGCCCGCGCCACCGCGACCACCTCCCTGCTCGCCTCCGTCCTCTCCGGGCTGGCCGCCGCCGCGACCTTCGCCGTCCTGGGCTGGCTCGTCCACGACGGGCAGATGGCGCTCGCCGTCGCGGGCACCGCCGTCGTCGGCATCCGCACCGGCGCCGCCGACATCACCTCCCTCGTCGGCACCGTCAACAACCTGTACGAGGAGGCCCTGTTCGTCACCGACCTCGACCGCCTCCAGTGCGAGGCCGACCGGCGCGCCATCCCCGCCGGCGGCACCGACCTCCCGCACCGCCCCACGGCCATCACCCTGGAGGGGGTGACCTTCACCTACCCCGGCCGCACGAGCCCGACGCTGTCCGACATCACCCTGCGGATCCCGCGCGGGCAGGTCGTCGCCTTGGTCGGCGACAACGGCTCCGGCAAGTCGACGCTCGTCAAGATCCTCACCGGCCTCTACCTGCCCGATGCCGGCCGGATGCTGTGGGACGGCGTCGATGCCGCGACCGCCGACCGGGACCAGCTGTTCTCCTCCTCCGCCGTCCTCGAACAGGGCTTCCAGCAGTGGCCGCTCACCCTGCGGGCCAACGTCCTGATCGGCCGACCCGAACACGGCGACGACCCGGCCCTGCTCAAGCGCGCGGCCGACTACGCCGACCTGCACCCGATCATCGACGCCCAGGACAACGGCTGGGACACCCTCGCCGCCCGCGGCTTCAAGGGCGGCGTCCAGCTGTCCGGCGGCCAGTGGCAGCGCGTCGGCATGGCCCGCACCCACCACCGGGCCACCACCACCGGGCCCGGCGGACGCCCCACCCACCTCGTGATCGCCGACGAGCCCACCTCCGCCCTCGACGCGAAGTCCGAGATCGCCGCGTTCACCCGCATCCGCGAACTCGCCGACCAGGGCCTGACCGTCATCCTGATCACCCACCGCCTCGCCGCCACCGCAGGCGCCGATCTCATCTACGTCCTGCGCGAGGGCCGGCTCACCGAACAGGGCACCCACGCGCAGCTGATGGCCGACCCGAACAGCGGCTACCGCTCCTCCTACCTCCTCCAGGCCCGCCAGTACGCCACCGAGATCCCCGACCAGCGGAACACGACCGCGCCCGCCGCCGATCCCGCCTGACCACGCACCCGAAACGGAGCAGCCGATGCCCACCTGGGACGAGATGTGCGCCGCCGCAGGCGAAGTCCGCGACCTCTACGACGAGATCAACCGGCGCAAGCTGGGCCGCACCTGGGGCCTGTCGGACTTCGTCCTCGGTTTCACCGGCGACGTCGGCGACCTCGCGAAGCTGGTCATGGCCCACCAGGGCCACCGCGCCGACGTGGCCGCGAGTGCCGGGGCGATCGGCCACGAGCTGTCCGACTGCCTGTTCTCGCTCATGGTCATCGCCCAGGAGACCGGCGTCGACCTCGCAGGCCGCTTCACCACCGACATGGCCGCCCTCGCCGCCCGTCTTCGCCCCGACCATGCCGCGCCGATCAGCGGCCCGTGCTCCTTGTGACGACCCGGAGCCGGCGGACAGGCGGACAGGTCTATCCGGTCGCGCTCGACGAGGTGGTCGAGGAGTGTGCCGGCGAAGGGCTCGGGGAGCGGGGGGCGGGTCAGAACCGGCTGCGGCGCAGGGCGTCGGTGAGCATGAGGGCCGGCAGCACCTGGTGCACCTGGCCCGTGTTGGCGTACGGGACGGCGCTGCCCTGCTGGGTGGCGAGGGTGTTCCAGGCCGCGAGGGGGAGGGAGGTGAGGGAGTTGCGGTCGTCCGGGGTGGCGGCGTCGAAGGGGGCGGGGCCGGGGGCGGTGACGCCGAGTTGGGTGAGCAGCGGGGAGAGCTGGGCGGGGTCGTTCTGGGTGTAGAGGCGGGCGGTCTTGGTGCCGGAGGTGCCGCGCCCGGCCCAGGCGGTGACCTGGGTCAGCGGGGCGAGGGTCTCGGAGACCAGGTCGGCGTGCGGGTCGAACAGGTAGACCTCCTGGAGGGTGTCCAGGTAGAGCGGGTGGGCCTGGTTGGCGGTGTTGCCGAGGAAGCAGGTGAGGGCGGCGTGGCCGCTGCTGAAGGAGGCCATGCCGAGGCGGCCGATCGGTCCGAACTGGAAGTTGCCGCTGCGCCGGAACATGAGGGCCTGGATCTCCGGAAGGTACTCCTGGAGGACGGTGGCGTCCGCGAACGACGAGATCTCGTCGCAGGGGTTGCCGGCGACCCGCATCAGCGGGAGCACGAGCACGACGTTCCGGGCGGCGCCGTCGATCTGGAGCGGGAGGCCCTTGGCGAAGGGGTTGGTGAGGAACGGGTCGCCGATGTACTGGAGGTAGTTGAGCAGGCCGAAGAACTGGTAGTCCCAGCCGAAGGGGTAGGTGCTGCCGGTGGTCGGGTCGTGGCGGTCCCGGGGTTCGTTGTAGAAGGCCGGGGAGTTCTGGGCCATGCCCGGGTGGAAGTAGACGAGGAAGGGCGCGGGCGGTCCGCCTGGGTCCCTGGACACGCCGGAGGGCCAGTAGACGGCGACGAGTTGCGGTGCGTCGACGCCGGGGAGTCGGAGGACGACGGCCTCGCCGCCGGGGGTCACGCTGCGGGTCTCGACCTGGATCGCGCCGCCACTGATCGACGGCGAGGCGATGAAGGTGCTGTCCGTCACGCCCGGGGGCGGGGAGTAGGCCCCCGGCGGCAGCGCCACGCCGGGGGTGCGGAAGCTCATGTCGCCGGGTGGTGGGGCGGGCGGGCTGCCCGGGTAGTCGCTGCCGGTCTGGGCCAGGCTGACGCGTGCCTGTTCGGTGACGTCGCGCAGCGGCGAGAAGTGGACCGTCAACTGGATCGTCTGGCCGGAGTCGGAGGACGTGACGGCGGGTGGCGGCCAGTTGCCGTCGGGTGGGAAGGTGGCCTGGACGGTGCCGGAGGAGTCGATGTCGAGGTGGGCGGTGGGCGTGCCGTACTTGGTCTGGTCGAGGGCGGCCGCCTGGATGTCGATCGACGCGTCGGTGTCCGGGATGTTGAAGATCGACTGGTCCAGGACCACGCTGTCCGGCCCGACCTGGTCACCGCCGTTCACGGCGATGGTGAAGTTGCACTGGGTGGTGGTCTGGCCGTGGATCTGGCCGGTGAGGACGAGCTGGGCCATCGGAGTCTCCTTCTCCTCAGTGCCGCGCGAGCGCGAGCGCGATGGCGTGGGCGATCGGCTGGCCGGTGTTGGCCTCGTAGTAGTTGAAGGCCGGACAGGGGTTGACCTCGAAGCAGTAGACCTCGCCGTCGTCGGCCAGCATCAGGTCGATGCCGGCGAGTGCGAGCCCCAGTCGTGCCGCCAGGTGCAGGCAGCGCTCGGCGAGGTCGTCGGGGGGCTGCCAGGGCGAGAGTTCGGCCCGGCCGCCGTCGCTCCGGGCGTAGCGGTAGTCGACCCGGTCGGTCTCGATCCGGGTGGCGAACACCTCGCCGGCGACCGTGTGCACCCGGACGTTGGTGCCGGTGACGTAGCGCTGGAACTGCACCGGGCAGTAGCGGATGAGCGGCAGCCGGTCGAGGGCCTCCCGGTCGAGCGTCCGGACGATCGAGCGGACCCCGCTGATCGACTTGTAGACCAGTTCGCCGTGCCGCGCGTGGAACTCGTGGACGAGGTCCGGGTCGTTGGTCACCAGGGTCTCCGGAGCCCGGAATCCGGACTGCTGGATCAGCTGGGCCTGGTGGGGCTTCGACGTGTTGGACGCCATCGCGCTCTCCCGGTTCATCACGCAGCCGGGGGCGAGTTCCGCCCAGGTGCTCAGGGCCGTGTGCCAGGACCGGCACCTGCGTACCGTGTCCTCGCCCGCCTCGCGGACTTCGGGGAGTCTGCGCCATTCCATCAGCCGGAGGTAGATGCCGGTGACGGTGGCGCAGTCGATGGATCCGCCGTCGTACGGGATGCGCCCCTGGACGGCGGTGCCGGTGGCTTCCACCTCGAACGGCAGTTCCTCGAAGCGCCGTTGGTGGAGCATGGCGTACGGCAGGCCGAGGCTGTCGAGTTCGGCCCTGACCCGGGCGAGCGGCGACTCGCTGGCGATGCCGCAGACGACGATCACGGCGCACCCCGGGGGAGCCCGGTGAGGTGTTCGTACAGGCGGTCGAGGAAGGCGGCGCCGGCTGGGCGGAGGTCGGGCAGGGGGCTCGCTCCCGCGAAGACCGCCGACCGACCGTCGTCGCGGCGGTGGTCGGCTCCGAGCAGGTCGGCCCCGGGCGGGTCGGCTCCGGGCAAGTCGGCCCCGGCCACGTCGGCCCCGAGCAGGTCGATCCCGAGCAGGTCGACCTCGGCGAGCCGGGCGAGCCGGACGTACGGCTCCTCGTCCTCGGCCGGGGGTGCGCCGAAGACGTGCTCGCCGAGCACCAGGACGTCGCCGCGCCCGGTCGGGGCCGCTCGCGGTTCGCCGTCGGGGCTGCTGGAGATCCGGGCCGGCCGGGCGGGGAGCCCCGCTCTGATCGCGAGTGCGGTCCACTCGGCGGTCGAGCGCCAGGCGCCGCACAGTCCGTACCCGGCAGGCCGGTTGACCGAGACCGGGGCCAGGCAGGTGAGCAGGCTGAGCAGGAGTGCGTCCAGCTCCTGGGCGGCGTAGGCGGCGTCGGTGTGGGTGGTGAACGGCAGGTACCCGAAGGGGGCGGAGGCCACCCGGTTGAGCACGCCGTCGACGTCACGGCTGTCCAGGACGCGCCCGTCGGGCAGGGTGATCTCGAAGCTCGCGCCGAGGCGGTCGACGCGGTGCACCGACCTGGTGGAGCTGAGCAGGGTCTGCGGGGAGAGCAGTTCCAGGGGTTCCAGCCCCCGCTCGCGCAGCCCCTCGTACGCCCACACGGCGGCCCGGTCCGCCGGATCGCAGAGCACCAGCCACATGCGGCGCCTACCTCTCGGTCCGTCCCGGCTCGGGGGGTTCGTCCCGCAGGGCGCTGTCCGCGAGGTCGGGGCGCTGCGCCGGGGGGATGAAGTGCTCGGGTGGGTGGTTGACTTCGGATGCCGGGTGCATGCCCTCGGCGGGGTGTTCCTTGAATGCGTCCTTGTCCTCCTTGGCTTCCTTCCGCTCCTTGTCGTCCTTGTCGTCCTTGTTCTCCTTGGCGACGTCCTTGACGTCCTTGACGTCCTTGCCCTTCTCGTCGCGTGACAGCTGCAGGGTGACCTCCTGGGCCACCGGATCGTTGCAGGGCAGGACGAAGTCGGCGGTCTGCAGGCTGGTGACGATCGGTTCGGATACGGGGCTGATCCCGATCTGGAGGTGGTCGCAGGCGTTGGGCGGGAGGCTGGCCGGGAAGTTCTTCAGCACGTAGCCCGCACCCATGGGCTGGTCGC
>NZ_JBHWIJ010000112.1:0-15893 GCF_042732255.1 Kitasatospora sp. NPDC059803
CCCACCGGCCTGTCTACAGGCTGTTCACGTTCATCGGATCGGCTCAGCTCGCCCCACCGCGAGCGTCATCAGGGCGCGTGCTGCTCGTAGTTGAGGCTCCACTGCTGGTTGGCCTGCAGACCGGGGCAGTTCCAGATCCCGAGCCGGGTGCCCTGCTCGGTGGCCCATCCGGGCAGTTCGAGGCAGCGGCCGCCGGGGTTGTCCGCAGTGACGGTGGCGGGGAGGTAGATCCGGCCGTCCGGGCGGACGGCCCACTTCTGGCCGGTGTTTCCCACGCAGCGGGAAAGGATCAGGCCGGTTCCGTTACCGAGGGCGTTGCCCTTGGTGGAGACGCACCAGCTGCCGGACCGGATGGTGCCGTCGGTGGCGAAGTTGAACCGCTGGTTGATGGTCTGCCAGCAGGCGTAGGCGGCAACCTCGGTGCCTTCGTTGGGTCCGCCGATGGAGTCGGCGCACAGCCAGTTCACCAGCTGGGAGTGGATGGTGACGCTGGAGTCGGAGAAGCCGGCGAAGGCCGGCGGGACGAAGCCGTCGACCTTGCCCTTGGTGCCGGTGCTGCTCTTGCCCGCGAAGATGGAGAGCGCGTTGCTGTTGTCCATGACCCAGAGGTCGGGGGTGCCGTCGTTGTTGAGGTCTCCGGCGCCGATCCGGGGGTAGTCGCCCGCCTTGACCGGCTGGCCGACGTCCAGCTTGATCCCCTGGTCGGGCTTGGTGAGGGCGGAGTAGTCGACCGTTCCGTCGGCCTTGTAGCCGAGCGGGTAGGCGAAGAGGTCGCCCGTCGTGCGGTTCCGCGCCCAGATGGTGGTCTGGTAGGTGGGGTCGGTGGTGCCGGGGACGGCGGTCGCCCCGTTGGCCGCACCCGGGTTGAGCAGTTCCAGGTCGGCCCAGCTGCCGGAGACGGCCGGGAGGTAGGTGGCCGCGTCGAGGGAGTCGGCGAGGCCGTTGGGCTGGAAGAGGTAGAGGTTGTTGTTCTCCAGGGAAAGGATGGAGGTCTGGGTCATGATGACCTTGCGGGCTTCGTTGCCCGGCTCACCACCCACGGCCTCGCCGTCGGGCGTGCCGATCGCGATGACCTGCGAGGCGCCGCTCCAGTTCTTCTGGCTGTAGCCGGAGCAGGGCTTGCCGGTCTCGTAGGTCGTGCAGGCGGGCCGGTTGAGGGCGATCGGAGTCAGGGTGTCGAAGCGCCCGGTGCCGTTGTTGGGGATCAGGTAGAGGGCCTCGCGCAGCTTGGAGGTCGCGTCCTTGGTGTAGTGGGCGAGGATCTCGTCGACGGCCTGTCCGACGGCGAAGGTGCCGTGGTGGCTGACCTGGTAGTCGGACCAGGTGGCGCCGTAGTCGCGGTTTCCCGGGGCAGCGGCGGCTGGGGCGGCCAGGGACGTGGTGGGGTCGATGGTGCCGCCGATGACGCGCAGGTCACCGTTCCTGTCGACGGTGATGACGTCGGGCTTCTGGTCGTTGTCGACGTCGCCGAACAGGGGCTGGGTGTCGGGCTTCCATGGGACGTAGAAGTTGTAGACGGCCGGCTGGCTGTAGTTGCCGGCGTTGTCCATGGCCCAGGCGTACAGGGTGTTGGTGCCCCAGTCCCTGGGCTTGTAGGTGTACGGCTGGCCGGGGGGCAGGGTGCCGTTCTGGCCGCAGCGCCAGCCGACGACCGGTGTCGGGTCCGTGCTCACGCGCACGCAGGCCACGCCGGAGGCCTGGAGCCCGGCGCCGGGGGCGGGGTCCTCGGCGTTGATGGTGAAGGCGCCCGGGTCGTTCATGTACTTGGCCGGGGTGGGGTTGGGGGTGCCCGACGGCGGGAAGTCGGTCGAGCTGATGCTGACGCGGGGGTTGGTCCTGTCGACGCGGAAGTAGCACCACGGGGTCATGGGCGAGGTGAGGATCTCGTCGGTGGCGCGAGCCGTCCAGCCGTACTGGTGGCCGTCCGACAGCGATCCCACGCTCACGGAGGGGCCGGGGTCGTTGTAGTTGAGGCCCCAGGCTCCGGGAGTCGCACTGAAGTTGGGGTCGTTGTCATCCCACATGTGGTAGCCGGTGTAGAGGGTCTGACCGGCGGGCGAGTTGCTGTTGGCGGTGAGGTAGATGTCTCGGTTGCTACCGATCCAGCCGGGGTTGTCCCAGGGGTTTGCGCCGCCGGTGGTGCACTCGGTGGCGCTGTTGTTCCAGGCAAAGCCAGGAGCGGGGCTGGTGCGCGGGTACCAGACGGTCGGGATGATGTCGTAGGTGGTAGTGATGTACGGGCTGTTGGCAATGTAGTGCCGGTACAGCTTCTCCCACTCATTGTTCATCGGGGCAATGGCGGCGGTCCACCAGGGCCACTGGCCTGCGATCGCCTGCTTCATGATGTCTGTCACGTCGACGGTCAACGGGCCGGTGCCGGTGATCCACTGGCCGTTGACTGTCGGGCAGTTCTCCATCGCGACATCGCCATTGGTGCCGCAGGGCTGATCGTTCCAACTGGTGTGCTCGTGGATGGGCTTGGGAGCCGAGTACACCACGAGCGGCGTGTTCGTGCCTGGGCTGGAAGCGCCGGTGACCTGGAAGTTCAGAGTGGAATTGAAGATCGTCGGCGGGCTCTCGGCGCCACCCGGCTTGGTGTAGAGCACCGGGTTGATGCCGAACTGGAAGTAGGCGCGCTGGCGGCCCAGGTCACCACAGTCCAGGCTCGGGTCACTGCTGTGGTAGCCGCAGTAGCCGGTGGCCAGGTTGCTCTTCTTGTTGAAGTTCTCCGCCTTCTTGTGGTTCTCCTGAACCTCGACGGAGCCTTGGACGGAACTGGTGGCCGTGACCAGGGAGGGGTCGAGGTACCAGGGACCGTCGCCGGATCCGAGCGCGTCGTGGTTCGGTGTCAGTTCGATGGCCGAAGGCGTGATCTTGGTCGTGATGGCGGCCACGTTCGCGCCGTCACCCGGTTCCTCGGCGGTCGACGGAATCCCGCTCGCACTCCCCGTGGGCGCGGGCGTCGGGGCGGCCGCCAACGCCGCGCGCACCGAGTCCCTGGAAGCCCGGTCCGCAGTGGCGGTTGTGGAGGGCGCAGGCTTACTGGAGTCCCACTGCAACGGCACGGGGGCGCGGAAGCGCGTGGCACCGCTGTCGTCGACGACGGTGATGCCGCCGGACTGGTCCTTCGCCATGGACAGGCCCTGCGCGGAGACGGGGAAGGTCAGCGACTTGAGCGCCGCGCTCTCGGCAGCCTCCTTGGTCCGCACAATGATGGCGTCCCGCCAGCCGCCCTGGGACAGCGCGGTCAGCTGCAGATCCACACCGGGGAGGACGTCGGTGTAGGTGGCGTTGGCGCCGGTCACGGACGGCTTGGGCAGGGCGAACGGGGCGTTCACCGCGAGGCTCTTGCCGTCGTCGGTCGTCACGGTGGCCATCGGGCCCGTCCCGCCGCCGGAGAACTTCAGCCCGGTCGTCGCGACGGCCGGGCTGAACGTGCCGTCGGCGTTGACCCGCAGTGTCGAGTCGATGTCAGCCCATGCACCTCCACGCTTGGTTCGTACAGCCTGGGCGTTGTCCGTGCTGGTCAGCGTGCCGTCGGGGTTGGCGATGGTCTTGGAGACCTCGCTGGTCAAGGTCTCGACGGTGACCGGCTTACCGGTCGTCTTGGCCTTGGCGATCGCATCCAGCATCGCCTGCTGCGCAGGGGTGCGGGCGGGTGCCGGTGACGAGGGGACGAGCGGTTTCACTCCGCCCACAGGGCCATGGGTCGGCGGGGCGAGGGCGGTGTCGGCCGCGAGCGCCGCCGGCGCGCTGAGCAGGGCCAGACTCAGGACGCAGCCGGTGCCGAGGGCGGTCAGCGCGAGTATGCGCCTGCGTATGGAAGGTGTTGGTGGTGTGTGCGCGATTGTGCCTGGAGTGCTGGTCATGCGGATTGCAGGGTCCCTCCCGGTCGGGCCGCACCCTCGATGGGGTGCGTTCGGGTGGGAACGATGCGTGCTGACCTGCGGATCGGTCAAACCCTTTGTCAGTTCATGCCGATGTGTCCGGATGAGCCGCAGATCAGGAGATCAAGACTTCATAAACATCTCATGTGCGGCACTCATGCGACCTGGTGGCGTGTCAGTGGGTGCACATATCGTCACCTCGATCCTGGCACATCCATGTCCATATGACGTTGTGTCGACAATGAGTGAGGAGACACCACTGTGGTGGTTTGGCCTGCCCGGAAACGGGCCGGAAAACGAATAGGCGGCCGATGGCGGTCGCCGGCTGTGGCGGCCCTGGTCGCTCTCACACTGACCGGGGTGAGCGTGCCGCCGGCGGCGGCATGGACCTACCCCGAGCCCGAGGGGGAGGTCTGGGCTCCTCCGAACACGCCCCTGGGAAGCGCGGCCCCCTCCGTCAAGGGACACGATGCCCAGCCTCCGGGCGCCAAGACGGCGGTCAAGGCAGCGGGCTGGAAACCGGAGACCGCTCCGCCGGTCGTCACCGGCACCGCGACGGTCGTGCTCGGCTCCGACAGCGCCGAGGCCGAGGCGGCCCGCAGGGCCACCGGTGGGGCTTCACCCGCCTCCGGTGGCATGACCGGAACCAAGGCCGGAGATCTGGCCGTCCGGGTCGCACCGGGAACCGGCCAGGGTGAGAGCGCGCACGCCGTCACCGTCGAGGTGGCCGGACAGGACAAGGGCAAGGCCGCAGGCGTCAACGGGCCGCTGGTGGCGCTGGCCGACGCCAAGGCGTCGGTCGGTGGCGACGGGCGGCAGGCGAGCGTCACCCTGGACCTGAAGGCCCTACAGGCGGGCGGGTGGTCGGACCGTGCCGGCCTCGTCGCGCTCCCGGCCTGTTCACTCACCACGCCGGAACGCCCCGAGTGCCGTACGCAGACTCCGGTTCCGGTGAGGAACGACGGCTCCGGCACGATCACTGCGGATGTCACCCTTCCCCCTGCCGCGCCTGGCAACGCCCAGGGCGGTGCGGTGAAGGCGTCGTTCACCACGGCGAATTCGTCCGCCCAGGCGCCTGCGCAGGCCCTGACCGTCGGCAGCACCGGGGGAACCGGCGGCTCCGTGGTCCTGGCCCCCGCGGCCTCCCCGTCGGGCCCCCTGGGCAACTTCACCGCGACGCCGTTGTCGTCGTCGGCGGCTTGGACGGCGGGCTCCAACACGGGCAGCTTCACCTACAGCTACCCGATCCAGGCACCCCCGGCCCTCGGCGGCGCCGCACCCACCGTGGCACTGAGCTACAACTCCGCGAACGTGGACGGCAAGACGTCGTCCACGAACGCGCAACCCTCGTGGATCGGCGACGGCTGGGGCTACGAACCCGGCTACATCGAGCGGTCCTACCGCAGCTGCGACAAGGCCGGCATCACCGGCTCGGGCGACCAGTGCTGGGGCGGACAGAACGCCACCTTCTCCCTCGGCGGAAGGGCCGGTGCCATCGTGCGCGATGACGACACCGGCATCTGGCACCTGGAAAGCGATGACGGCACCAAGGTCGAGCAGCTCACCGGCGCTCCGAAGGCGGCGGGTGATGTCGACTACCAGGGCATGGAGTACTGGCGGATCACCACGCCCGACGGTGTCCAGTACTACTACGGCCTCAACCACCTGCCGGGCGGTGACGGCAGCGATCCGGCCGCGAACTCCGTCCTGACCCTTCCGGTGTATTCACCCAACAGCGGCGACCCCTGCTACAACTCCGGCAGTGGTAACAACTCCTGGTGCCAGATGGCCTGGCGCTGGCAGCTCGACTACGTGGTCGACCCGCACGGCAACCTGACCACGTACAAGTACGCCGCCGAGGGCAACAAGTACAACCGCGGCCGTGTCCAGAGCGGCGGCACCGGCACCCTCGCCGACTACCAGCGGACCGGCTACCTCAAGGAGATCGCCTACGGCCAGCGTCTGGACGAGCAGAAGGCGACCAAGGGCGGCGCGAACCCGGCGGCGAAGGTCCTGTTCACCGTCGCGGAACGCTGCATTCCCGGCGGAGCGATCACCTGCTCCGAGGACCAGCGCACGACGGCCAACGCGGCCGCCTGGCCGGACACTCCGATCGACCAGATCTGCACCGACAGTTCCTGCGTGAACTCGGCGCCCACATTCTTCACGACCAAGCGGCTGACCGAGATCGCCACCCAGGTCCTGGCCAGCTCCGACTACCGCACGGTCGACACCTGGAGGCTCAACCAGAAGCTCGCGGATCCCACGGACGGCACCAAGCGCCTGCTGCAGCTCGACTCCGTGCTGCGTGTGCCGAGCAACGGCCAGGCGGCGATCGAGGACCTGCCTGCCGTCCAGTTTCAGTACGACATGCGCGCCAATCGCGTTGATGGCCTCGTCCCAGCATCGCCGATGTTCAAGCGCCCGCGCCTGATGGGCATCACGACCGAGACCGGCGGTCGGATCGACGTCATCTACTCCGACCCCGAGTGCTCCCGGGTCAAGAACCACATGCCGTCCTCCGAGGATGGCAACACGATGGCCTGCATGCCCGTCAAGTGGTACCCGGAGTTCCTGTCCTCGAAGGACCCGATCAACGACTGGTTCGACAAGCCCCTCGTCAAGGCCGTCGTCGAGCAGGACCTCGTCAGTACACCCACCATCGGCAAGACCACCGAGTACACCTACAACGGTGAGGCCGCCTGGCACCGCAACGACGCGGAGTTCACCGACTCCAAGACCCGCACCTGGGACCAGTTCCGCGGCTACCAGTCCGTCACCACCACCACCGGCAGCGGTGGCTCCAGTGAGGCCCCCAAGACCCAGCAGAAGGTCACCTACCTGCGGGGCATGAACGACGACTACCTCGCCAACGGCAAGACCCAACGCAGCGTCCAGGTCCCCAGCCCGCTCGGCGGCACCGTCACCGACAGCGCACAGTTGTCCGGCCGCGTCGTCGCCACCGAGGTCTACGACCAGGCCGGTGGAACAGTCACGGCCGTCTCCGGGAACACCTACAACGGGCAGATGAGCTCCGCGACGCATGCCCAAACCGCGGGCGCGCCGAAGATCCAGGCGTGGCTTTCGGACTCCGAAACCACCGCGATCACCAAGGCCAAGCTCTCCGACGGCAGCTGGCGCACGACCACGACGGTCACGACCACCGAGCCGGCCAACGGCAACCGCGTCGTCAAGGTAGACGACAAGGGCGACGGCACCGCCGCCACCCCCGGGACCTGCACGACCACCGGCTACGCGGTCAGTGACAACCCCCAGCTCCTGACCCTGGCGTCGGGAATGACCACCTTCCAGGGGTCTTGCAGCGCGACGGCCACGGCAGCCAACACCCAGTCCAGCAGCCGCATTGTCTACGACGGCAAGCCCTT
Organism: Kitasatospora sp. NPDC059803; assembly: GCF_042732255.1. Classification (NCBI taxonomy): domain Bacteria; kingdom Bacillati; phylum Actinomycetota; class Actinomycetes; order Kitasatosporales; family Streptomycetaceae; genus Kitasatospora; species Kitasatospora sp. NPDC059803. Next base: position 7,274 of record NZ_JBHWIJ010000112.1, read on the forward strand.
CCAGCAGGCCGGCTCGATCGGTGACCCCACCAGCACCGAGGTCCTCGACCACTTCGACCAGGCCGGCAACCCCGTCTACACCCATGACGGCAGTGCGACCTTCGACGCCTACGGCCGGTCCGTCACGACTGCGACAACCGATGGCTCGACCTACGACCGCAACGGCGCCCAGCTGAGCGGGCCGTCGGTCACGCCTGCCGTCACGGCGCTCGCCCGCACCCCGGCTGCCGGACAGCTGCCGACGGAGGTCCGCACCACCGGACCGATGGGAGCCGCTTGGACCACCACCGTCACCCAGGATCCGGCCCGCGGCTCACCTCTGGTCAGTAAGGACATCAACGGCCGAGTCACCACCGCCCAGTACGACGCCCTCGGTCGCATCACCGCGGTCTGGGCGCCCGACCGGCCGACCGAGGAACTGCCGAGCCGGAAGTTCACCTATCTTCTGAACGGCTCCAAGGCACCGTCCACCGTCAAGACCGAATCGATCAACGACGACGCGGTCACCTATTCCGCGAGCATCGACATCTACGACGGCCTGGCACGGCCACGGCAAACCCAGAGCACCAGCGCCGCCAAGCCGACCGGGCGCCTGATCACCGACACCGTCTACGACACCCACGGCTGGGTGATCAAGACCTCGGCTCCGTACTACGAACAGGGCTCCTTCCCCACCGAGTCCGTCTTCGTCCCGGCAGCCGACGGCCAGGTCCCCGGCCAGACGTGGAACACCTACGACGGCAACGGGCGCGTCGTGCGCTCGGAGTTCCGCTCCTACGGCAACCTCCAGTGGGCCACCAACACCGCCTACCCCGGCGCCGACCGCACCGACGTCACCCCGCCCTCGGGCTCCACACCGACCTCGACCGTGGTCGACGCCCGAGGCCGCACCACCGCCCTGGGGCAATACCGGACGCCGACCGCGACCGGCAACCTGGCCGACGCGGACGTCACCAGCTACGGATACACGCCGGGTGGTCTCACCACGTCCCGGACCGACAGCAGCGGCAACGCGTGGAGCTACTCCTACGACCTGCGCGGACGCCAGACTTCGACGTCCGATCCGGACGCCGGTACGACCCGGACGTTCTACGACGTCAACTCGCGTATCGACCACACCGTCGACGCCAAGAACAACACCCTCTCCTACACCTACGACCTGCTAGGCCGTAAGACCGGCACCTTCAACGGCGCCGTGGCGCCCACGAACCAGCTGGCCTCCTGGAGCTACGACACCCTCGTCAAGGGCCAGCCCACCTCCTCGACCCGCTATGTGGGCGGAGCCGGCGGCACGGCCTACACCAAGGCCGTCACCGACTACGACACCGCCTACCGCCCTCTCGGCTCATCGATCACCATCCCGTCCGCCGAGGGCGCACTCGCCGGTACCTACACGACGACCAACACCTACAGCCCGGTCATCGGTTCCCTGACGAAGGTCGGCATTCCCGCCGCCGGCGGCCTGCCGGCCGAAACCGTCAGCTACGGCCGGACCATCACCGGCCTGCTCACCGCGGCCGCCAGCCTCAGCAAGGCCGTCATCGCCAAGGTCGAGTACGACGCCCTTGCACGCCCGGTGCGTACGACGGTCGGTCAGTACGGCAAGCAGGTCGTCTCCACCCAGCAGTACGACTGGGCCACCGGACGGGTCATCAACAACTTCACCGACCGCCAGGTTGGAACCGTCTCGGTCGACCAGACCAGCTACACCTACACCCAGTCCGGCCAGATCACCTCCGCCACCACCATCCAGGACGCCTCGGCGACCGACACCCAGTGCTTCACCTATGACCACCTCCGCCGGCTGACCGGCGCCTGGACCGACACCGCGGGTACCTTCACCACCGCCGACTGGACCGACTCGTCGGGCGAGGTCCACGGCACCGGCAGCTCCACCACCGTGCCCGGCGTCGGCGGCTGCAACAACGCGAACGGCCCGGCCACCGTCAACCCCGGCGGACGGACCATCGGCGGCCCGGCACCTTACTGGAACACCTACACCTACGACGCGACCGGCAACCGCACCGGCCTCGTGCAGCACGACATCACCGGCAACAGCCTCAACGACATCACCACGGCCCAGACCTTCGGAGCCGCCAAGAGCACCAACTCCCCGACCAGCGCCCCCAGCACCGGCGGCGGAACCGGCGGGCCCCACGCCCTGCTCACCTCGACCACCAGCGGGCCGGCAGGTACCAAGGCCGTCAGCTACCAGTACGACGCCAAGGGCAACACCACCGCCATCACGGACACCGGCGGTACCACCACCCTGGCCTGGAACGGCGAGGACAAGCTCGACTCCGTCACCAAGACCGGCCAGGCCGGCGCCACCACCTACCTGTACGACGCCGACGGCAACCAGCTCATCCGCCGCAACCCCGGCAAGACCACGCTCAACCTGCCCACCGACGAGCTAACCCTCGACACCGGCAGCGGCTCCACGAGCAACGTCCGCTCCATCACCGCCCCGGGCGGACTGACCTACACCCGCGTCACCGCCGCCATCGGCGGAGGCACCGTCCTGATCCAGGCCGCCGACCCGCACGGCACCAGCGGCCTCCAGGTCAACACCAACGCGACCCAGACCGTCACCCGCCGCCCCACCGACCCGTTCGGCAACCCCCGCGGCACCCAGCCCGGCGCCAACCAGTGGGCCGGCACCAAGGGCTTCGTCGGCGGCAGCAAGGACGACACCACCGGACTCACCAACCTCGGCGCCCGCCAGTACGACCCCATCCGCGGACGCTTCATCAGCCCCGACCCCATCCTCGACGCAGCCGACCCCCAACAGTGGAACGGCTACGCCTACAGCAACAACAACCCTGTCAACCTCTCCGACCCCAGCGGCCTTCGCCCTGAGGGCGTCTGCGGCGGATTCGGCACCTGCACGGACGACAAGGGAAATGTCACCACCGAGACGTTCAAACTCGAAAGAGACGGCTCCTGGACCGAGACCTACTGGAACCAGTGGAGCGGCAGCAGGGACCATCCCAATGTCGTAAGCAAGCACGTCTTCATCATCAACCGCGGCGGCACGCTCAAGGGAGCCATCAAGGAAGCCTTTGAAACCGCCCAGTACATTCCCGGGCTGAACGCCATAGGCGCCGTCGGATCCGCCGCCATGGACGTCTACGACGGCAATTACCTGAGCGCCGCCCAGAACGCCGCAGGCCTCATCCCCGGTGCACGCGTTGCCGGGAAGGCCGCAAAGGCCGTGGAAAAGGCCTATGCCGTCGAGCAAAAAGTCGAAGACGTCGCGAACGCGGCATGTGACATCACCAATCTGCTCAACACTGCGCACAGCTTCCCCCCAGGCACGCGAGTGCTCCTGGCCGATGGCACAACTCAAGCCATTGAGAATCTCCAGGCCGGCGACCAGGTCCAGGCAACGGACCCGACAACGGGGAACACGGAGTCCAAGCCCGTCACCCGCACAATCCGCACGCCGAATGACGAGCACTTCACTGAACTGACCCTTCAGATCAACGACTCCGACGACGAATCAGGCACCGCAGAAACCCTCACCAGTACCCAACACCACCCTTTCTGGGACGAAACCGCCCGCCGGTGGACAAATGCCTCGGAACTGCAGCCCGGCGACGAAGTCCGCACAGCAAACGGTCGGACCATCACGATCCAAGCCTTGAGGAACTACGAAACCGTCCCACAAACGGCCTACGACCTCACCGTCGCAAGCACCCACACGTACTATGTGCTGGCGGGAGCCACTCCGGTCCTTGTTCATAACTGCGACGGAAGTAAATGGACGCCCGACGAGAACTACTCGCCGGAGGCTGTTGCTGCTAGAAGTGCAGAAAATAAGGCGTACTACGAGACTCCGCAGAACAGGCATGTCATCGGCCCCGGCGAGGTCAGGACCGGTGACGTACACGGTGACGCTGTCGTCCGGGGCGGAACCATCCAGGGCAACGTGCACGGTACAGTGGTTATAACGGAAGGCGGGACCGTCATCGGGAACGTCCAAAACGTGGTCCAGATCGGCACTCATAACGTCATCGGCGAGCTAGGCCCCCCGGGTTCTAATTCTCTCGTCGGCGATGTTTCTGGCGCCACTGTCCAGGCTGGACGTGTCCACGGTCAAATCTCCGTCGGCGGCCGCAAGCTGTGGCCGATTAAATGAGATACTGATTCAACCCCAAATATTCGAAGACCTCAAGAAAATCAACACGCCGGAGTTATGTGAGGGACTGCATATCGCGCGGCAAATGAGACCAACCCTGCGGTAGCGGAATTTCGAACTGGCTTGCGGAGAATGAGTGGTCCCTCGACTCGACGTCGGGGGCCACCCATAATATTTGACTCGGCGGCACTATCTCCACAGAACACGATTGAGTCGATTGTATCGGCGGGTTGGTCGCTAGGATTGTTGCTGGTCAAGCGTCATCCCCACATCACGTGACGCGTTTTCGATATTAATCGACCGGGGGCTCCTTGCCCTCGTTGCGATGTGGTTCGAAAGTGGATCTCCGCGAGTTCTCCTCCCGCCACGACCAGGCGTTCAGATATATGAAACGGCGACCCGCAGGGCAGATCATATCCGGATTCCTTCCAGGCTCTCCAGCTTTCATCCTATCAATGGGAATCCTTCGGGTTTCACCTGCAAGCCGACGACCTGGGGCCAACGTGGCGCGCGAGAGGAAGTTTATGGAAATGCGTGAGTGGATCTCGGCGGTATCGTCCATCTTGAAGGGCCCGAAGTCATGCATAAAATGCCCTAACTGCCGCCAGGGTCTCCTTTCTGTGGATTATCTCGGATCGGCGGAATCCAAGAATGAGGCGCGGGTCTATTGCAGTCATTGCGATGCTGAGTCATGAGCTAGAAATCCACCCTCTCCGCCTGTTGATCTCGAAGGCTAGTAGATAACCGAGAAGCCCTGCCAGAGAAATCCTGGCAGGGCTTCTCGGGGCTTAACGGCACTAGTTGACGGCAACTTCAGCGGACGGGTGCGGCACAAGGCGGAGGTTCGTCGCTGTCGTTGGGGCCTGCGGTGACTGCGGAGGGCATGTCGAGGAGGCGATGGCGTCGTGTTGGAGGCGGAGTCGGACGTGGGCGTAGACGGTGGCGGTAACGCTGATGTGGGCGTGGCCGAGGAGTTCCTTGATAACGACGAGTTCGACGCCCTGTTCCAGGAGGAGGGTCGCGTTCGAGTGCCGCAGGTCGTGGAAGCGGATCTGGCGAAGGCGGGCGCGGCGGAGGAGTGCGTTGAAGTAGCGGGTGAGGGTGGCAGGCTCGATGGGGTGGCCGTCGGGCAGGTGAAGACATGGCTGCTGTCCACCCAGCCTGCACCTGCCTTCTCCTGGGCCTACTGCTTGCGGTGAGCGCGGAGCGAGAGCAGACAGGGAGCTGAGAGGGCGATGCGGCGTTCGGAGCTGACTGTCTTGGCGGGGAGGGTGGTCAGGCCCCCGGTACGTGTGCGCTGGAGGGTGCGGCGGATGCTGGCGGTGCCGCTGCCGTGGTCGAGGTTCCCAGCGCAGGCCGAGGAGTTCACCCTTTCGCAGGCCGGTACGGAAGGCGAGTTCGAACAGCGCGTGGAGGCGGTGGCCCTGAGCGGCGATGTGGAAGGTGCGGGCCTCGTTGGTGGTAAGGGGTTCGAAGCGGCGGGGGCGGGGTGTGCCGGTGCAGACGTTGCGGGCGACATTGCACGGAATCTCTTCCTCCCGGACAGCGTGCTCCAGGGCGGACTTGAGTACGGAGTAGATGTAGGCGAGGGCCAGCGGGGAGAGCCGCTTGCCGTAGCACGCGCCGGTGGCGCAGCAGCGGGGCTGGTCGCGGGCGGCGACGAGGCTGCAGGCGCAACACTGGCAGGTGGTGCAAAGCTGGCCCCCGTGAGATGGGTGTAGTCCAGGGCCACGGTCCAGCCGTCGGCTCGGGCGGGGTGTCGTCGGACAGCGGGGGGCATCGCACTTCCGTATGGGGGGCTTCTTCGGACCGAGGATCACTGAGCCCGGACGGGGTTCAGGGTTCGCGTGTCAGCGGTGCCGGGTCACTGTAGGTGGTGCATGGAGTCGAAGGCGTGGCCGGTGTGGGCTCCGATGCGCCACAGGACGGGCGGGGCCTGCGAGGCGCTCAACTCTGTGCAAAGGCGGGCGATTTACGCAAGGGCGGGCAGGTGGAGGTGGGGTCGTCCGGGTGGGGGGTGGGGGCGGCGTGGCGGGTGCGACCTGGGGTGGAGGGGGTTAGGTCGTGGGCAGGACGCGGTGGGGGTGGGGGCGGGCCTAGCGTGGCGGTATGTCGACAACTTCTCGGTGGCGGAGTGCTGTTCTGCTCGCCGTGCCCATTGCCGTCCTGCTTTCGTTGGCCGGTCCGCAGGCCGCGCTGGCGGCTTCTCCGACGGCTGGAACGCTCTCGTTGAGTGCGGCGACGGAGGTGCCGCAGGTACCGCAGGTGCCCGCGCCGACGACGCGACGGACGATCGGTGCCGCGTCGGTGCACCTGGTGGACAAGGCCCGGCACGATCCCTGGCGGGCGGACGCCGCCAGTCGCGAGCTGATGGCCACCCTCTGGTACCCGGCGCAGCCCGCGCGCGGGGAGCACGGGGAGCAATTGCCCTACGTCTCCCCCGAGGTGTCGTCCGCGCTGTTCGGCACCCCGGCTGTCAGCGAGGTGCGGACGGGTGTGAAGGCCCGTACGGTGCCCGCGCCCGGGCGGCACCCGGTGGTGGTGCTCTCCCCCGGTTACGGCTTCAGCCGCACCTCGCTCACCGCCCTCGCCGAGGACCTCGCGGCCCGGGGCTACGTGGTGGCCGCGCTGGACCACACGTACGAGACGGTCGTGCAGTTCCCCGACGGGCGGGTGGAGACCTGCCTGATCTGCGATCACGTGGACGACCAGCGGGCGGCCGAGGTCACCCGCAGTCGGGCGAAGGACATCAGCTTCCTGATCGACCGCCTGACCGCGCCCGGCCCCGGGCTCGTCCGCGGGTTGCAGGTCGACCGCTCCCGGATCGGCGCGGCCGGCCACTCGATCGGCGGCGCGAGCGCCGTCGAGGCGATGAGCGAGGACCGGCGGATCCGCGCCGCCGCCAACCTGGACGGCGACTTCTTCGCCCCGCTGCCGGCCGACGGCCTCGCCCGCCCGGTGCTGCTGCTCGGCGCCCAGCGGCACGCCGGCAGGCCCGCGACGGCGAACTGGGACGAGACCTGGCAGCACCTGACCGGCTGGAAGCGCTGGCTGGACCTGCCGGAGGCCGGCCACCTGTCGTTCTGCGACATGCACTGGCTGGTGGACTCCCTCGGTGTCCGCGACCAGTTGCCGCCCGACACCACCCCGGAGCAGTACGGCACCATCAAGGGCGACCGCGCGCTCGCCGCCACCCGGGCGTACCTCGGCGCGTTCTTCGACCGGCACCTGCTCAACCGCCCGAGCCGACTGCTGGACGGCCCCTCGGCGGCCTTCCCGGAGGTCCGCTTCGCCAAGTAGCAGGTGGCGATCGGCGAGCAGCTAGCAGCGAGCGGCAGGTAAGGAGTGGCGAGTGGGCCGCCGACCGCACGGCGGCGGCCTGGGGCGCCCGATCAGGTGATTCGGCCGCCGCAGGGCTGTGACCTGCGGCGGATCGGGGCAGTCCTCCGGCGCAGCCGCCATCCGCGGCGGCTCCCCGGACACCCTGGAGTGACGACATGCGACGGATCAGCAAGGCGCTCGGCGCGGTGGCCATGGCTGCGGCGGTGGCAGTGGCGATGCCCGGCTCGGCCCAGGCGGCCACCGGTCAACTGCGGGTCGGATTCAAGACCTACAACAACCCCTCAGGCTGCTACCAGAGCGACATCTGGCCCCTCATCGTCGAGAACCTCACCGACAAGCCCGCCGACGTCCACGATCGGCCGGGCTGCGAGGGGCCCGTCATCGGTGTGGTGAACCCGGGCGAGACCAAGACGTTCGAGTTCGGCGCGAGCGTGAGAATCGCCTGACCCTCCGGACGGCGAAGAGGCCGGTCGATCCGACGCGATGTCGGGGCGGCCGGCCTCTTCGGTTCGCTGCCGTCGCCAGGGCGCGCAACGGGATGACGTGTTCATGCGAATGGGTCGATACGCAGGTGGGTCGCAGGGGAACTGTCTGCGGAGTCCCGTCCCCCACCACGGAGGTCCCCTCATGAAACGACTGCTCTTCGTCGCCGGCATGGCCACCGCCATCCTGAGCCTGACCGGTGTCGGCGCCGCCGGCGCGGCCGGCGGGAACGCGCACGGCGTCCCCGGCAAGCGGGCCGGTGAAGTGATCCGGTGCGATGAGGTGGACGCCGACGGGCCGAACGTGATGGGCCGCTCCTGTGACAGCACCACCTGGGGGCCGCTGAGCGACTTCGTCGTCATGGACCGGACGTCACGCGCAGGGTACGAGTGCCAGAGCGGCTGGGCCGAGGGCTCGCTGTGGGTGAACGGGCAGGGCTGTCGCCCCATCCCCGCCTGATCGACGGCCGACTCCGGGCCCCCGCGTGGGCGGCACCCCACCGCCCACTGAAGAACCGGAACGCGCGGCGCCCAGGGCCCTCGCCCCCCCCCGCCCGGGACGGGCGGACCCCGCCGACCGGACGCACCAGGCGGGCCGCGCCCGGCCACACCCCCCCAGGGGGGGGGCCCCCCCGCCGGGGCCCCTGATGATCGA